>NZ_WJWY01000014.1 GCF_010367435.1 Fusobacterium sp. IOR10 | reverse complement strand
TTGCATTTACTGGAAATAAATTTGAATATAGAATGCCTGGTTCAAGCGCTTCCCCTGCAACTCCTACAACAATGATAAATACAATTGTTGCTGATGTTTTAAGGGAATATGCTGATATTTTAGAAAAGGTTGAAGATAAAAAAGATTTAAATAAAAGTATTATATCTTTAATAAAAGAGAGATACAATAAACATAAAAGAATAATTTTCAATGGAAATGGATATGATAGTTCATGGATTGGAGAGGCTGAAAAAAGAGGACTTCCTAATTTAAGTTGTACTGTTGAAGCTCTTCCAACTTACAAAAAACAAGAAACTATTGATCTTTTCCAAAGAAATGGAGTTTTAAATGAACAAGAATTAAATTCAATATTTGTTATTTATACTGAAAGATATAATAAACAACTACATATTGAAACTTCAACAGCTATTAGAATGGCTAGAAATGAAATTTATCCAGCTGTTATGAAGCATTTAAACAACCTTTCAACTGCTATTAATAACATAAAATCAGTTATTGGTTCTGAGAATAATGGATTAATTGAAGGGGATAGAAAACATGTTCTTAAGGTTTTAAATGCTAAAGAACATTTGAGAAATTCCCTAGGAGAGCTTGAAAATGATTTTGAAACTGCTATTAATATGAAGGATCAATATGAAAAAGCTAAGTTTTATCACTCTAATATAACTCCTAAAATTGATCATCTTGTAACTTGGGTTAATACTTTAGAGTTAATTTGTGAAAAAAATATTTGGCCTTTCCCTATTTATGAAGACTTATTATTTAAATTATAATCTAACTTATACAATACAAAAAAAGGATTGAATGTTATTATTCAATCCTTTTTTATTAATAAATATTTTTAATTAACTAATATACCAACTGAAAGAAGTATCTTTGCAATAATAAAAATAACTGGAAATGTTAAAAGAGTTCTAATCACAAATACTTTTAACGCATCTAAAAAATTAAAACCTATTTTAGATGCCACTAGAATCATTCCTGTTTCGCTTAAAAATATTAATTGAGCAAACGATAATGTTCCAACTATAAATCTTACCATTTCACTAGGAACGCTTTCTATAAGTAATGAAGGAAGATACATATCTGCAAAACCTATTATCATTGTTGGAGCCATGCTTTTAGCTATTTCCAATGGAAATCCAAGTAATCTAAAAAATGGAACTAAAGGCATTGAAATAATTCCAAAAACATTTGTATACTCAGCTAAAACAAGACCCAATGTCCCCATAAACATTATTACTGGTATAAATGTTATATAGATAATCCCTACTTTTCTAATAGAATCTGAAAACACTTCTATTTCTTTTGATTTTTCTGCCGCTTTTGCTGCTTTTTTTATTGCAACTAGAAAGGAAGTGCTTGCTTCTTCTCCTCCAATATCCTTTCCTTGATAATATTCATTTTTAAATTTTTTAAATGGAAGTCTTGCCATAATAACCCCAGCTATAATTGTTGAGATAGCTATTGTTCCATAAAAAATCATAAATATTTTAGAAAAACCTAAGAAATCTGCTACAACTGCTGCAAATGAAATTCCAACTATGGAAAATGAAGTTGCTATAATTGCTGCTTCCTTTTGAGTATAATATCCCCTTTGATACTGTTGATCTGTCACTACTATTCCTATTGTTCCATCTCCTAAAAAAGAAGCCATTGCATCAATTGCTGCATATCCTGGAACTTTAAATATTTTTCTCATAAATGGAGCTATTAAAACTCCTACAAACTCAACTAATCCAAAAGATGTTAATAATGGCATTAATAAAACACCTACACAAAAGGTCACTATTAGGGAAGGTATTAAATCTCCTGCCATTAACCCTCCTGTATTCTCATCTGAAATATAAGCAGGGCCAAATCCATAATGAACCATTAAAAAAAAGATACTCCCACCTATTCTCACTATAGTATTAATCCATCCACAAGTAAAAAATTCATTTAAAATATGATTTTTAAAACCTCTTTTTACAAAACTGATTCCTGTTCCTATTATTGTTATTAAAGATACTATTATAACTAAGTATTCTGTTTGAACCTTGTATCCATCAATAACTAAAGATTTTATATGCCCCATTAAAATTGAAGATTCTCCTCCTATTTTTATAGGTGCTAAAAATGCAATTATTCCTAAAATAGAATAAAATAAAAATTTAAAAATTCCCATAATCCCCCCATATTTTTTGTCTTTTATAAATTTTGAAATCTAAACCTTTTCAAAAACATCAAAATTAACATCAATTGTTACCTTAATTGAATTAAGTTGGAACAATTTTTCTATTCCTTTTTTTGGACTTCTCCATCTATATGGAGTCATATTGAATAGGTTTTCAATATTTTCTTTTTCATCTATGCTTATTTCTTTCTTTACTTCATATGTTTTTATGTGTTTAAATTCTTTCATATCTTCTATTGGAGAATAAAAGTCATTTTTAACATTTTCGTAAACAACTTCTTTTATTTCTTTTAAATGATTTTCCCCTGTTGAAACTATAATTACCATCCCATTTTTTTTCAAAATTCTCATTTTTTCTTTGGGAATTATTTTAGAAAACATACATATTAAAATATCACAAGTTTCTTCATTTACTGGAACATTTAATGCACTGGCTATAACCCAATTAATATTTTTATATTTCTTAGATGCTTCAAGTATTGCCTGTTTGGAAATATCTATACCTAAAATATTATTTTCTATATTATTTTCATCTAAATATGTCTTTAATTTTCCAGTGTAATAGCCTTCTCCGCACCCTATATCTAGAATAAAATTTTCCTTTGTTCCCCTAAGTTTTTCAAGTATAATTTCGTTTAGTTTATCAGATATATCCTTATAATATCCTTCCTCTAAAAAAAACTTTCTACTTTTAATCATTCCCTTATCATCCCCAGGATTTTTACTATTTTTTTGGTTATCCAATAATAAATTTAAATAACCTGATTTTGAAATGTCAAATGAATGATTATTTATACATTTATATGTTTTACCATCTTTAACTAATGTTTCTTTGCATTTTGGGCAAATTACCATTGCAATGCCTCCTCTATTTTTTTATTTAAAATATCATAAGCATATGTGCTTAAATGAACCCCATCTGAGCTAAATTTATTATCTATTTTTTCTTCTTCTCCTAAAAATAAACTATATATATCTAAAAATTTTATATTTTTATAGGTACTTAAAATATTATTAATTTCTATAATATTTTTATTTATATCTTTGTACATTGTAGGTAAAATAGAAATTACAATAATTTCTTTAAATTTAACTTTTAAAAGTTCAATGATTTTTTCAATATTCTCATTAATTGACTTGATTGAACAATCTGATAAAACATCATTTACTCCAATCATTAAAACGACAATATCTCCAATTATATCATTATTCCCTTGAAGTTTCCATAAAAGATCCATAGTAGTGAAACCTGGAACTCCATAATTTCCATTATTTAAAAATCCATCCCATGCTATAATGCTATCCCCTAAATAAATAATCTCTTTTTTCATTCTTTCCTCCTTAGCTTATTTACTAATTATCTCATATTGACAAACCTAAAAACAAGTGGTATATTTTTATCGAACAGTTCCTATTTAAATTATAAAGAACAACAGTTATTAATTAGAAAAAAAATAGATTTAAAATATTTGTGGCACTGGAGGTCAAATGAAATTAAAAATAATATTTTTACTTTTTGTCAGTTTTTTAAATTTTAGTTGTTCTAACACTAAATCTTTTCATAATCAAAAAATCAAAAAATTAACTGAAGTTGAATCTTTAAAAAAATATGGAGAAAGTATCTCTCTAGCTGAAGCTTTAAAAATTGGTGAAGAAAGAAACTTAACATTAAAAATAAAAACATTGCAAAGAGAAGTTGCAACTTTGGATAAAAATGTTTCTTTTGGAAATTTTTTACCATCAATTAATCTAGTTGGAAACTATTCACAACTTGATAATGATATTAATATTGATTTTGATGTAAGTGAACTAACTACATCTCTTGGAAATGCTTTTTCAGCAATTGGAGAATCTGCCATTGCTGCTAATTTAAATTCTCAAACAACAATGTCATCTACCTTAATTGAAAAATCATCTTATACTTATGGAGTTAACGCTCAAATTCCAATTTTTGTTCCAAGCTATTGGTATTTATATTCTGCTAAAAAAAATGGAGAAGATATGTCTAAATTAGTAGAAAGCTTATCTAAAAAATTAATAGAACTTCAAATAACTTCTCAATATTTTTATATTCTCACTTTACAATCTCAAGAGATTTATTTAAAAAATGAAATTAAATCCATTGAAGAAACTACAAAAAGAGCTAAAATTTCATTGGAAGTTGAATCTATAATGCCCTGGGAATATAAGAAAGCATTGGTTCTTCTAAAAACTAAAAAATATAATTTAAAAGAAAATAAAAGAAATTTAAAAATAGCCAAGATGAATTTATTAAAATCTTTAGACTTAAATCCCATTGATAATATAACATTAGAATCTTATAATTTCAAACAAAAACCTTTCCCTGATTTAGAAGAATGTATACTAAATTCTTTAACCAACAACGAAGCTTTAAAAATAAGTAATTTAAATGTTGATGTTAGCCAAAATGCAAAAAAAATTGCTATTTCTAATTTTTTACCTAAAATTATTCTTGGAGGAGGTTATGTAAATAATTCAAATAAAATACTCTCTGATCCTAGTTTTCTAAATGTTAATGTAAGCGGAGTCATTAGTTTATTCAATGGTTTTAAGAATATAAATGAATATAAAAAAGCTGTCAAAAAAGAAAAAATTGCAAATTTAAATTTAGAAAAAGAATTTATGAAAACTATTATAGAAACTGCAAATGCTTACTATAACTTAAAAAAAATAGATGAACTTCTAGCAATTTCTAAATTAAATTTAAATGCAGAAAAGGAAAAGTTAAAACAATCTAAAGCTGAATTATCTGTTGGGATAATTGGTGAGGATAAATATTTTAATTCCCTTGCCTCTTATAATCAAAGTTTAACTGCTGTTAAAAATCTAGAATTTAATTATAATCTTTCATTGAGCAGTTTAAATATTACTATGGGTAAGAGTCCTATAGATAAAGGAGAATAGAATTTATGAAAAAATTATTAGGTATATTTATAATTATAGTAACCTTTGTTAGTTGCTCTAGTAAAAATCAAAAGGAAATTATAAGGCCTGTTCAAGTATTTAAAATAATTGAGAATGAAAATTATATAATTCGCACTTACCCAGCAAACACTATTCCAGCAAATAAAACTAACTTATCTTTTAAGATTTCTGGGCCAATTGAAAAAATTAATGTGGAAGTTGGTAGTTTTGTTAACAAGGATGATATCCTAGCTAAAATGGATACAAGAGACTATATTTTAAACTTAAAATCCTTTGAAAATAAATCCTTAGCCACTAAAAATGTCTATGAAGCTTCTTTGGCTATTGCTGAAAATACTGAATCTCAATTTTTAAGAATCAAAAAATTATATGAAAGTAAAACTATACCAAAAAAAATATATGAAGAAGCTCTTGCTCAAAAAAAATCTGCAAGTTCTTCTAGTTTAGCAGCTCTTGCAAATTACGAAGCTTCTAAACAAGCTGTGGAAAATTGCAAAAATCATATTATAGATTCTAATTTAAAAGCTCCCTTTTCTGGATATATAACTAATAAATTTTTAGGAGAAGGGGCTGTTGCTTCACCTGGAATTCCAGTTGTTGCATTGGCTTCTAATACTGATAATAAAGTTAGAATTAATCTTTCCGAAGAGGATTTAAATGAACTTTCCAATTTAGAAAAATCAATATTTATTTATAATTCTCAAAACTATCCCCTTACTATTGAAACTGCTAGTAAAATTAAAGGATTTGGAAATATATCCTATCCTGCCACTTTTGTAAGTAAAAACAAAAATTTATCCTTACCTAGTAATGTTAACGGAAACGTTAAGCTATATATTAAAAAAAATAATCTCAATGGTACAGCGATACCAATTGAATCTATTTTCAATAGGGATAATAAGACAAATGTTTGGATATATGAAAATGGTATTGTTAATTTAAAAGAAATTAATGTTCTCGAACCTTTAAATAACCATCTAGTTTTGGTAAATGGTCTTAAGATAAATGATCTAATTATTACTAAGGGAATCCATCAACTTTCAAAAAATGAAAAGGTTAAAATTTTAAAAACTTTTTCAAAAACTAACATTGGTGAAATGTTATAGGAGGGTATTATGAAATTTATAGATTACTCAATAAAGAATACTATAGTTGTGAGATTCATAGTAATCTTAATTATAATTGGAGGATTCTTTTCATATATTAAGCTAGGTAAACTAGAAGATCCTGAATTTAAAATAAAAGAAGCCTTAGTCATAACCTTGTATCCTGGAGCTTCACCTCATGAAACTGAACTTTTTGTAACTGATAAAATAGAGCAGGCTCTCCAAAAAATTCCAAATATAGAATTCACTGAAAGTGTTTCTAAGTATGGATATTCTCAAGTTAAAATAAAATTAAATGAATCTGTTAAAAGTAAAAATTTACAACAATATTGGGATAATGTTAGAAAAAAAATTAGTGACGCTCAAATTGGTCTTCCTAATGGAGTAGTCCCTTCAATTGTTCTAGATGATTATGTAGATGTCTATGGAATGTTTTTTGCTATAACTAGCGATGGTTACTCTTATTCTGAACTTTCCAAATATACAGATTATATTGAAAAAGAACTGCACTCTATTCCTGGGATTGCCAAAACAAATATTTTTGGGGATCCCAAAGAAACTATGGAGATATTAATTGATAGAAGTAAAATTAATTCCATGGGAATAAGCACTAAAACAATAGCTTTGTCCCTTCTTTCAGAGAATTTAATTACCGGGGGCGGAAGTATTGATTATGGAAATTTAGTAGTTAATATTAAATATAATAATGAAATAAATACTGTGGAAAAATTGAAAAATTTAATTATTTTTTCAGGTAAACTTCCCAAAGGTAATACAGAAATTATAAGATTAGGGGATATTGCAACTATAAAAAAAGGATATTCTTATCCTATGAAAGAAAAAATGTATTATAATGGAAAACCTGCTATTGGTCTTTCCCTATCCCCTTTAGCTGGAACTAATATTATTAATACTGGAAAGAATATAGATGCTAAAATAAATAAATTAAAAGAAGTACTTCCTATTGGTGTAAATATTGAAAAAGTATATTATCAACCTGATTTAGTTAGTTCTTCTATAAATGTTTTTGTGATAAATTTAATTATATCAATTATTACTGTGGTTGGAGTTTTACTTTTAATAATGGGAATTAAAAGTGGTCTTATAATTGGTAGTGGTCTTATTCTTTCAATACTAGGAACCTTAATTGCCATGTTATTTATAAAAGTAGATTTACAAAGAGTTTCCCTTGGATCTTTCATTATTGCCATGGGTATGTTAGTTGACAATTCAATTGTTATTGTAGATAACACCCTTGTAAATTTAAATAAAAATTTAGGTATTGATATCTCTTTGGAAAATGCAACTAAAAAACCTGCAATTCCTCTTTTAGGAGCCACTTTAATTGCTGTTTTAGCATTTTTACCTGCATACTTAATGCCAACATATATGGGAGAATATGTTGGATCTTGTTTTTGGGTCATTGGAATTTCTTTAATCTTAAGTTGGGGATTATGTTTAACACAAACGCCAACTTACTGCAAGCTTTTCCTTACTAAAAAAGATTTGAAAACACCTTCTAGTAGAGAAATAAAATTTTATTCAAAAGCAAGAAACATATTAATTTTCTTAATCAACCACAGTAAAATAACTCTTACTGTAATAGGTTGTTCTTTATTGTTCTCTATTTTTTTACTAACATTTATACCTAAAACTTTTTTCCCTGATTCTAACAAAAAAGGTTTTACTGTTAACCTTTGGTGTCCTGAAGGTAGTAAAATAAATACAGTGGAAAATGCTAGCTTAAAATTAAATGATTTTTTATCTAAAGATAAAAAAATTAAAAATATTACTTTAACTATTGGAGCTTCCCCTTCAAGATACTATGTTTCAACAATTCCTGAATTTCCAAATTCTTCTTTTGGAGAGATAATAGTTAATATTAACCACCTTAAAGATTTAAATACTATCGCAACTAAGGTATTAGAGTTTTCAAATAAAAATTTACCAGGAGTAATGGTTAGTATTAGAAAGTATCCTAATGGTACTGCTGTGGAATATCCTATAGAATATGAATTTTCAGGACCTGATCCTGAAGTTCTAAGAACTCTTTCTGAAAAAGCTATGGCAATTATGAATAATACACCTGGAACTTTAAATGTTAAAACTAATTGGAGAAATAAAACATTAGCTCTAAATGGAACTTTTTCTCAAGTTAACGCTAAAAAAATAGGAATTACCCCCTTTGATGTTACAACTTCAATTTTGAGAAGTTCCAATGGAATGCCAATTGGTAAAATAAAAGATAATGATTCTCTTATAACTGTTGTTATGAAAGAAAAAAAATCTGGTGAAATTGCTGATATAGGGAAAATACCTATTTGGGGATTTCTTGGGAAAGCACAACCACTTTCTTCTATTATAAAAAATCAGAAATTAGAATTTGAAAACAGCCAAATTTGGAGAAAAAATAGAGTAAGAACAATTAAAGTACAGTGTGATGTTCCTATAGGAGAAAATCCAGATAAAATTAGAAATTTAATGTTGAAAAAAATTGAAGCTATTAAATTGCCTGAAAATTATAATGGAAAATGGGGTGGTCTTTTTTCTGAACAATTAAAAAATATTAAGGCATTGCTTGCCTCTGTGCCTTTACCTTTAATATTAATGTTTACTATTTGTGTATTTCTTTTTGCCAGCGTAAAAATAGCTGCACTTATTTTTTTAATGGTTCCCCTTGCATTAATTGGAATTGCTCCTGGACTTTTAATAACTGGAAAATCCTTTGGATTTATGTCAGCAGTTGGATTAATTGCCCTATCTGGAATAATGATAAAAAACATTATTGTTCTTATGGATGAAATAAATTTCCAAATAAAAGCTTTGAATAAAGAACCACAAATTGCTGTTGTTGATTCTTCTGTAAGTAGAATTAGAGCAGTTGGACTTGCAGCTTTAACAACTATCTTTGGAATGATCCCTCTTCTTATGGATCCATTATATGGAGATATGGCTGCTACAATTATTTTTGGATTATTTGCATCAACAATATTAACATTATTTATTTTCCCTGTTATATATCTTTTTGCTTATAAAAATAAAGAATAAAAAATAAGCAGCTTAAGTTTTTTATAACTTAACTGCTTATTTTTTATTGTAATATTTTTATAATTCTTTAGCTATATTATCTATTTTTATAGCTGTCTCAAGTATTTCTTCAAGGTCATCTAAATACAACATATTTGGTCCATCACATGGAGCTTTATCTGGATCTGGATGAACTTCTGCAAATATTGCATCTACCCCTACTGAAAGAGCAGCCTTCATTAAAGGAAATACATATTCTCTATTTCCTCCAGAACAATTTGAAAGTCCTCCTGGAATTTGTACTGAATGAGTAGCATCAAAAACAACTGGTACTCCAAGTTTTCTCATTTCCAAAAGCCCTCTCATATCAACAATAAAATTATTATATCCAAAAACATTTCCTCTTTCAGTTAATAGTAATCTTTCATTTCCAATTTCATCCATCTTTGTTACAACGTTCTTCATATCCCAGGGTGCTAAAAACTGACCTTTTTTTACATTTACTGGTAATCCTGTTTTTCCAGCTGCTATTATTAAGTCTGTCTGTCTACATAAAAATGCTGGAATTTGGAGCATATCTACAACTTTTGCAACTTTTTCACACTGCCAAGGTTCATGAACATCAGTTATAACAGGAACTCCTACCTCAGACTTTACTTTCCCTAATATTCTAAGCCCCTCTTCTAATCCAACTCCTCTATAAGAATGAATTGAAGAACGATTAGCCTTATCAAAGGAAGATTTAAAAATATAATTTATTCCTAGTTTGTCACAAATTGTCTTTATTTTTTTAGCTACCATTAATGACATTTCCTCATTTTCAATAGCACAAGGACCTGCTATAAGTGTAAATCTTTGTTTTCCACCTATTGTAAAATTTTTAACTTGAATTTCTCTTGTTTTTTCTAATTTATTTATCATATTCTTCCTTTCATAACAAGCATTAATTTAAAACTTCTTCTACTAGATATTATAAATTAATTTTCACATAAGTCAAATATAATTTATTTTTTTAATTTTTCTATACCTTCAATTATTTTTTCTCTATCATCAAAATGAATTTTTTTTCTTCCTAAAACTTGATAATTTTCATGTCCTTTCCCTGCCACTAAAATTATATCATCTTTTTTAGCAAGTTCAATAGCTTTAAAAATAGCTTTTTCTCTATCCACTTCAATAATATGATTATCTTCTTTTAGTCCAACTACAATATCTTTTACAATTTCTTCTGGATTTTCAGTTCTTGGATTATCTGAGGTTACAATTATAATATCACTATTTTTCTCTGCTATTCTTCCCATAATGGGTCTTTTAGTTTTATCTCTATCTCCCCCACAACCAAAAACAGTAATTACTCTATTTATTTTAAACTCATTGATACTTTTCAAAATATTCTCAAGAGCATCTCCAGTATGTGCATAATCAACTATTGCTGTGAAATTTGAATTTGTATTTACATTTTCAAATCTTCCTGGAGCTCCCTTTATTTTACTGATTTTTTTTATAATTTCATTATCTGATAATCCAAGTAATTTTGCACATCCAACTGCTCCTAGTAAATTGTATAAATTATATCTTCCTAATATATTTAATGTTACATTGTATTCTGAACCTAATATGTTTATTGTTACATCTTGTCCATGTCTTGAAATATTTTTTATATTTCCTGTTATTGATGAATTTTTTAAACCATATGACATTCCCTTTGTATATTGTAAATATTTTTTTCCATAATCATCATCTTCATTAATCACTGAATTATTTTTATTTTTTAACAAATCAAACATCTTTCTTTTTGCTAAATAATAATTTTCCATTGTTTTATGATAATCTAAATGCTCTGGTGTTAAGTTAGTAAATATTCCAACATCAAATTTTAGCATATCAACTCTTCCTATGCTCAATCCATGGGAGCTAACTTCCATAATTAAATATTTTATTTTCTTATCCACTGCCTTTTTACAAAATTTAACTAGATCTAGTGACTCTGGTGTGGTATTAGATGCAACTATTATCTCTTCTCCTATTTTATATTCAACTGTACCTATTCTAGCAATATTTTCATTACCTAAAATAGTTTCTAGCATATAAGTTGTTGTTGTTTTCCCATTAGTTCCAGTAACCCCTATTATTTTCAATTTATCTTGAGGAAAATCATAAAAATTTGAAGCTATAAAAGGTAAGTTTTTTCTTAAATTTTCAACTAAAAAATAATTTATATGTTTTTTCATTGAAACTTTTTTAGAAACTATTATTACTTTAGCTCCTAATTCAATTGCCTTATCTATATAGTCATGACCATCAACTACATTCCCTTCTAGAGCTACAAATATATCCCCTTCAACTATTTTTCTAGAATCATATTCCATATTCTTTGAGAAAATTTCAGTATCATAACTTTGTAATACCTGATAATCTATTCCTGAAAATATTTTTTTTATATTCATAAATTCATCTCCTAAATAATTAGTTTTATGTTTAAATTCTATATTAAATTAATATTTTTGTCTACAAATTAATATAATATATTAAATATTATTAATATTTAGCTAGTGAACTTATGTTTTTCATATTTATAAAATAATTTATTTACCAAACGCCTAATACATGTTGCATAAGTAAACTTACTCCAGTTATTCCTATCCAACAACAAAGCCCCATAAATATAGGTTTCCCACCTGTTTTTATAAGTTTAATTATATTTGTATTTAAACCTATAGCTCCCATTGCTAACACTATGAAAAATTTGCTCAACATTTTTATAGGATTAAATAATGTAGATGGTAGTCCAAAATTCTCACAAACTGTTGTTATTATTGATGCTATTACAAAATAAATTATAAACATTGGGAAAATTTCAATCCATTTTATTTTTTTCCCGTTTCCTTTTTCTTTTCTAGTTCTTAAAAATCCCAAAAATAAAGTTATTGGAATTATAGCTAAAGTTCTAGTTAACTTTACTGTTACTGCTTTATCTAAAGTAGAGCTTCCTAGTGCGTACATACTATCCCATGTGGAAGCTGCTGCAGTTACTGAAGAAGTATCATTTATAGCTGTCCCTGCAAATATTCCAAAGGATTCTCCACTAAAAGAATTAAATCCTAATAATACTCCTAGATGAGGAAACAAAATTGCTGCTATAACATTAAAGAAAAATATTACTGATATTGCTTGAGCAACTTCATTATCATCAGCATCTATAACTGGTGCTGTTGCAGCAATTGCAGATCCTCCACAGATACTTGACCCTACTCCTACTAATATTGATATCTTAGATGGAATATTCATTACTTTTTGTAAAATATATGCAATTACTAAAGAAATTGAAATTGTAGATAAAATTATAGGTAATGATTGTTTTCCTGTTTCAAATATAATTGATAGATTTAACCCAAATCCCAATAATATTACTGCATATTGTAATATTTTTTTAGATGTAAATTTGACACCAGCTGTATACATATCCTTATTTTTAATAAAATTAGTTAAAATCATT
The DNA here is from genome assembly GCF_010367435.1 of Fusobacterium sp. IOR10. Lineage (NCBI taxonomy): Bacteria > Fusobacteriati > Fusobacteriota > Fusobacteriia > Fusobacteriales > Fusobacteriaceae > Fusobacterium > Fusobacterium sp. IOR10. The sequence goes on along the minus strand of NZ_WJWY01000014.1, from coordinate 42,008 downwards.
CCTAAAATTATAGATATTACTGGCCCTCCTATTATTGGAAACATTCTTCCTAATATCCATGACGGTACTGCTATTGATAAACATAATAAAAATCCTCTCCACTTGTCTTTCATCTTTTATAACTCCTCTTATACTTTTAATTTATAAAATTATATCACTGAAAGACCATAAAATAAAATAATCATTTATTATTAATTAATCATAAATTTCTATCATTAAGCTTTGTTTTGCGATACTAAAGCAGCTGCTCCTAATACTCCTGCATCATTCCCTAAAGTACTCAAGACTATCTCAAAACCTTTTTCCAAGGTCACAGGCATTGCGTATTCACCTAATCTGTTCTTAATTCTTTTTAAAAGAATGTCCCCTGCTAAAGCAACTCCCCCACCTAATATGATTTTTTCTGGGTTAATTATATTTAATATATTACCAATACCCATTGCAAGGTATTCTGCTTCATAATCAACTATATCTATTGAAAATTTATCTCCTAATTTTGCACAGTCAAACACATCTTTAGCTTCTATTTTTTCCAAATGTCCATCTATTTTATCATATAGCATATTTTTTTTATTTATCATAAGTCTTGAAATTGCTTCTCTTTCTATTCCTGTTGCAGAAGCATAAGCCTCAAAACATCCCTTTTGTCCACATCCACAAAATTTCCCATCTTTCACTATCTTTAAATGTCCTATTTCTCCACCAGCTCCACTAAATCCTGAAATTATTTTCCCATTAACAAAAATTCCTCCACCTATTCCTGTTCCTATTGCAATAGTTACACTTGATTTAGAGCCTTTTCCAGCTCCATAGACTGCTTCTCCTAAAGCTATTACATTAACATCATTGTTTACTTTTGTTTTCTTTCCACTAATATTTTCAAAGATCTCTGAAATATTTAAGTTTTTTTCCCAAGGAAAATTTGCAAAGAAACCAACTATCTCTTCATTTTTAACTGGACCAGGTATTCCCATTCCTACACCAACTAACTCTTCTAATTTTATATTTTTTTCTGTTAATAATTCTCTTATAGCTTCCCAAATTCTATTCATAGTTTTAATTACTCCATCTTCTGAAAGAGTTTTTATTGATTTTTTTATTTCTAATTTACCATTATTAACTAATCCTATTTTTGTATTTGTTCCCCCTATATCAACCCCTGCTATATATTTCACAAAGCCTCCTTAAAAACTTATTATTTTATATACTAAACATTCATAAGGTTTTAAAATCATCCTTCTTAAATTATGACTGTGCTTTTCATAATTTTTAAGTATTAATTCCTTTTCTTTATTTTCATATCCTTTTATTTTTATTTTTTTTATTTTTTCACTTAAATTAGAAATTACTAAATATTCTTCATTTTCAAAAGTCCTTGAATAAATAAATACATCTTCTATGTTTTTTAATATTAAATTAAATTTACCATAAATTAATACCTTGGAACTCTTTCTAATTTTTATCAAATTTTTATAAAAATTATAGATGGAGTTTTTATCTTTTATTTGGTCTTCTACATTTATAAATTTATAATTTTCATTCACTTTAAGCCAAGGAATTCCAGTTGTGAATCCTGCATTTTTTCCACTACTCCATTGCATTGGAGTTCTTGAATTATCCCTTGAAGTATTGTTTAAAAAGTCTAAAACTTTTTTCATTGAATTTCCCTCTAGAAGTTTTTCTCTCGCTTCATTTTTGCTTCTAATATCATTTACTTGAAAAATATTTTCAAATTTTATATTTGTCATACCTATTTCTTGCCCTTGATAAATAAAAGGTGTTCCCTTTTGTAAAAAATAAGCTACTCCTAAAGATTTAGCAGATTCCAACCAATATTTATCATCATTACCCCATCTAGAAACACTTCTAGTAATATCATGATTCTCTATAAACAAAGCATTCCATCCATCTTCCTCCAATGCCATTTGCCATTTATTTAATATTCTTTTATAATTTTTAGCTGAAAATTTAATTTCTTTCTCATAGTCCCAAAGACTTAAATGTTCAAACTGAAATATCATATTAAATTTACCTTTTTTTTCACCTACCCACTCTAAAGCATTTTCAGTTCCCACTCCATTAGCTTCTCCAACTGTTACTATATTATATTTATCAAAAGTTTCATTTTTTAATTCTTTTAGATATTTTTGAATTCCAGGTCTATTCATATGCATGTTATAAGCTTCTACATATTTTTCTTTTTTGGGATTTGGCATATCTGGAAATCCTTTTTCTTTTTTTATATGGCTAATTGCATCAACTCTAAATCCATCTATTCCTTTATCTAACCACCAATTAATCATTTTGTAAATAGCTTTCCTCATATTTTTATTTTCCCAATTTAAATCTGGCTGTTTTTTAGAAAATAAATGCAAATAATATTCTTTAGTTTTTTCATCAAATTCCCAAGCTGAACCTTTAAATATACTTTCCCAATTATTTGGTTCTTTTCCATTTTTTCCTTCTTTCCATATATACCAATCTCTTTTAGTATTGTTTTTAGATTTTCTTGATTCTATAAACCAAGGGTGTTCATCACTTGTATGATTTATTACCAAATCTATTATTAATTTCATTCCCCTCTTGTGCGCTTCTTTTAATAATTTATCTGCATCTTCCATTGTACCAAACTCTTGTGAAATATCTTGATAATTACTTATATCATAGCCATTGTCATCATTTGGGCTTTTGTAAAAAGGACATACCCAAATCAAATCAATTCCCAGCTCTTTTAGATAATCTAATTTTTCTATAATTCCTTTTAAGTCTCCAATCCCATCTCCATTTGAATCTTTAAAACTTCTAGGATAAATTTGGTAACCTGTTAATTCTTTCCACCACATAGCCTATCTCCTTAGAAACTTTTTTTATTCTATCCTTTATTTATAAACAAATTATAGCATATTTTTTTAATATTTTTAATCTTTTACCATCAATACTTTTAACTTGATTATAAAAAAAAATCATGTTATACTTTATCCATCTTAATCTAATTTTAGGGGTTAATTATGAAGAATTTGACAAATACAATTTTATGTTGGTGGAATAATTAGTTTACAGATTTGTAATTTTAATGCAAATCTATTTTAATTATCCCTAAAATAATTTGTATTACAAGTATTTGACATTTAAGTCTCCTGTGATACATTCACAGGTTTTTTTATTTAAAACAATTAAATTTATTTTTAAAGGAGGGAGTTGCTAAATAGTTTAAATTTAGCAGCGAAATTTTATGCAAAGAAGTTTATCAGGAATACAACCAAGTGGAACATTACATCTTGGAAATTATTTTGGAGCAATGAGGCAATTTATAGAAAATCAAAATTCAGGAAAATATGAAGGTTTTTATTTTATAGCTGATTACCACGCTCTTACTTCTCTTACCAATCCAGAAGTATTGAGAGAAAGTACTAAAAATATTATTTTAGATTACTTGGCAATCGGTCTTGATCCTGAAAAATCAACACTATACTTACAATCTGATGTCCCTGAACACGTTGAATTATCTTGGTTACTTTCAAATATTACTCCTGTAGGACTTATGGAAAGAGGTCATTCTTATAAAGATAAAGTGGCTAAAGGATTATTTCCAAATACTGGACTTCTTACTTATCCTATTCTTATGGCTTGTGATATTTTAATTTACGATACTGATGTTGTTCCTGTTGGAAAAGATCAAAAACAACATTTAGAAATGACTAGAGATTTAGCAATGAAATTTAATCAACAGTATAATGTGGATTTTTTCAAACTTCCTGAACCTTTAATTTTAGATGATCTTGCTATAGTTCCAGGAACAGATGGACAAAAAATGAGTAAATCCTACGGAAATACTATTAATATGTTTGCACCAAAAAAAGTACTTAAAAAACAAGTTATGTCCATAGTAACAGACTCTACTCCTTTAGAAGAACCTAAAAATCCTGATAATAACGTTTCTCAACTTTATAAATTATTTGTAACAGAAGAAAAATATCAAGAAATGAGGGAAAAATTTAAAGCTGGTGGTTATGGTTATGGTCATGCAAAAAAAGAATTATTAGAAGCTATCTTGGAATATTTTAAAGAAGCCCGTGCAAGAAGAGAAGAACTTGAAAAAAATCCTAGTTATGTGGAAGAAGTACTTAAAAAAGGTGCTCTAAAAGCTAGAGCAATAGCTATAAAAAAAGTAACTGAAGCTAAAAAAATAGTAGGACTTATGGGAAATGTATATAACAAATAATCACTTACTTATTAATATTAATTACTAGGGAGATATATGACTAAAAACAATCATAACTTTTGGAAATTATGGTCAAAATTTGTAATTTTATTAATTTTAATACTTACAGTTTGGATTTTAATTTTAGTTGCTGGAAATCATTTTTTTCCAAAAGAATTTAACAAATTTAAGTTTATACATTATTTTCTTTTACTAGCTGTTATTTTTAAAGTTCGCAATGGATTTTTAAAGAAAGTTAAAGAAAATAAACATAATAATCACGAAGAATAAGTTTGACAAATTACATAAAATGTAATATTATCTACTTGTAATAAAAGGGAGTAGTTTAATTATAGTATCAACAATCTCGATAATTAATTTTATCTGGTACTATAAACTTATGTTAATTAAGTAACGAGACTTTTAGTATAGTTTTTTGCTATACTAAAAGTCTTTTTTTATTTTAGGGGGAATCATGATAAAATATTTTTTAAAATCAAAAGAAAATTTATTAAAAGAATTTTCTACTACATTGGAAGGATTAACAGAAAATCAAGTTAAACAAAACAAAGAAACTTATGGTGTTAATGAGTTAGAAAAAACTGAACAGAAAAATTCTTTAACTATATTTCTTTCTCAATTTAAAGATTTTCTTGTTATTGTGCTAATTATAGCTGGATTTATTTCCATGTTTACAGGGAATATTGAAAGTTCAATTGTTATTTTTTTTGTTATCACTATGAACGCTATTTTGGGAACTGTTCAACATTTAAAAGCTGAAGCCTCTTTAGAAAGTCTTAAGAATCTCTCTTCACCTAAGGCTAAAGTAATTCGAAATAATGAAATTTTTGAAATCCCATCAAAGGAAATTGTTGTTGGAGATATTGTTATTTTAGAAGCAGGTGATATAGCTCCTGCTGATGGAAGGGTTCTTAAATGCTCTTCTCTAATGGTTAATGAAAGTTCTCTAACAGGTGAATCTGAAAGTGTTGAAAAAACTGATGCTATTTTAACTGAAGAAAATCTATCCATTGGAGATCAAAAAAATATGATTTTTTCTGGAAGTCTTATAACTTATGGAAAAGGAACTATTTTAATTACAGATATTGGTATGACAACAGAAATTGGAAAAATAGCTAAATTAATAAAACAAACTAAAGAGAAAATAACTCCTCTTCAAGTATCCTTAGATAAATTTGGAAAAAATTTATCTATAGCTATCATGATCCTTTGTGCCTTTGTTTTTACTATTAATATCTATCACGGTACTAGTACAATTGATTCTCTGTTATTTGCTGTTGCATTAGCTGTTGCTGCTATTCCAGAAGCTTTAAGTTCTATTGTTACTATTGTTCTCGCTATAGGTACTCAAAAAATGTCAAAAGAAAATGCTATTATAAAAAAATTAAAAGCTGTGGAAGGACTAGGTTCTGTATCTATAATTTGTTCAGATAAAACTGGAACTTTAACTCAAAACAAGATGACAGCTAAAAATATTTTTTCTGATCACATCTTAAAAAGCGTTGAAAATATTGATATTCATAACCCTATAGAATCTAAATTACTTAAATTTAGTTGCCTTTGCAGTGATGCTATTAGCAGTAATGGAAAGGAGATTGGAGACCCTACTGAAACAGCTTTAACAACACTTGCAAATAAATTTAATTTAAAAGAAATTGAACTTAGGAAAAAGTACAAAAGATTATCAGAAATTCCCTTTGATTCTGATAGAAAATTAATGAGCACATTATATAACATTAATAATGAAAGCACTATGATTACCAAGGGAGCTTTAGATGTTATTTTAAAAAGAACTAAGTACATACTAACATCTGAGGGAATAAAAGACATTTCTTCAGAAGATATTAATATAATTGAAAAAACAAATTTTGATCTATCTAATAATGGCCTAAGAGTTTTAGCTTTTGGATATAAAATTTTTAATTCAAAGAATTTTATTGGTCTAAAAGATGAAACAGATTTTATTTTCTTAGGACTTATCTCAATGATCGATCCTCCAAGAAAGGAATCGAAACAGGCAGTTAAAGATTGTCTTAAAGCTGGAATAAAACCTATTATGATAACTGGTGATCATAAAATTACTGCATCTGCCATTGCTAGAGAAATTGGAATTTTGAAACCAGGTGACAAGGCGTTAACAGGAACGGAACTCTCTCAGTTATCTGATGAAGAATTTATTCAAGAAATTGAGCACATAACTGTATATGCTAGGGTATCCCCATCAGATAAAATTAGAATTATCTCCATGTGGCAAAAAAAAGGTAATATCTGTGCTATGACTGGAGATGGAGTAAATGATGCTCCTGCTTTAAAAAAAGCTGATATTGGTATTGCCATGGGAATAACTGGAACTGAAGTTTCCAAAGACGCTGCTTCTATGATACTTGCTGATGATAATTTTGCCACAATAATTAAAGCTATTGCTACAGGAAGAAATATTTATTCTAATATAAAAAATTCTATTAGATTTTTATTATCTGGAAATATGGCTGGAATTTTAGCAGTGCTTTATTCTTCAATTGTTAATTTACCAATGCCTTTTGCTCCAGTACATCTTTTGTTTATCAATCTTTTAACTGATAGTTTACCTGCCATTGCTATTGGTATGGAACCTAGTAAAAATAATGTTTTAAAAGAAAAACCAAGAGACATTAAAGAGCCAATTTTAAATAAAGATCTATCATTTAAAATCCTTTTAGAGGGAGGATTAATTGGAATATTCACAATGATTAGTTTTCATATTGGACTACACACCTCTCCTTCTGTTGGTATGACAATGGCCTTTGCCACTTTATGCTTAGCAAGATTATTTCATGGGTTTAACTGCCGTGGAAAAAATAGTTTACTTAAATTAGGAATTAGGTCTAATATGTTTTCTGTATATGCATTTTTAATTGGAACTTTTCTTTTAAATCTTTTACTTTTAAATGATTCTGTTGGAAGTTTCTTTGAAGTGTCTTCTCTTACTTTGAGTCAATTATTATATATATATTTATTTGCTTTTATTCCAACAGTAATAGTTCAAATTTCTAGATATATAAAATATGATAGAAAAATTAAAATATAAATTAATATTCTATCTTTAATAAAAAAAATGGCTATCAAAAGTTAATGCAAAATCTAACTTTTGTAGCCATTTTTTTATGGTATTTTTTATTTAATTTATAAAATAGAAGACCATAATCAAAGCTAAAATATATAATCCTATTCCAACTTCCTTGTGTCTCCTTGTTCCTACTTTAATTAAAACATAAGAAATTATACCAGACCCAACTCCATTTGAAATGCTATTTGTAAAAGCTGTAAATACAATCATAAAAAATACAGGAAAGAATTCTGTGAAATCATCATAATCTATATTTCTCATACATTCTAACATAATAATCCCCATAATTATCAATACTGGAGCTGTTGCTGCTGCAGGTATTAGTAATGCAATTGGACTAAAAAAAAGAGCAAAGAAAAATAATATCCCTGTTGTTATAGCAGTTAAACCAGTTTTTCCCCCTGCACCAACACCTGATGCTGACTCAATAAATGTTGTTATTGTTGTTGTTCCTAATAATGCTCCTGTTACTGTTCCTAAAGCATCTACTAGAAAAGGTTTTTGAATATCTGGTAAATCTCCATTTTCATCTAGTAAACCAGCTTTTTCTGAAACCCCTAAAAGAGTTCCCAATGTTGAGAAAAAATCCCCAACAAAAAACACAAATAAAATTGGCAAAACTTTTATGCTTAACATATCTGTAAAATCCAAATGAAAAGCAATTGGCCTTATTGAAGCAGGTAAAGATATAAAACTATCTGGAAGATGAGTTACTCCAAAAGGAATTCCTATAATTGTAGTTATAAAAATACCTAACAGCATATCAAATTTAACTTTATTAGCAACCAAAATAGATGTTACAACTATTCCTATTATAGCTACTATTGCTATATTACTAGTTAAGTCTCCAAGAGCCAAACCATTATCTGTTATTTTAAATATCCCACCTGATTTGAAACCTAATTCTATTAAAAAAATTCCTACAACTGCTCCTATTCCTAACTTTAAACTTTTAGGAAGAAATTTTACAATTAACTCTCTAAATCCAAACATTGATAACACTAAAAATACTACTCCAGATATGAAGTTCATTGCTAAACCTTGTTGCCAAGTAACTGCTCCTGTTGCTACAAGTGTTATTGAAAAGAATGCATTTGTCCCCATAGCTGGAGCTAGTGCAAAAGGTAAATTAGCATAAATTCCCATTAATAAAGTAATCACACATCCCATTAAAGCAGTTACTGTAAAAACTGATCCCATAGGCATTCCTGCAATTTTCATAATCATAGGATGAACTATTAATATATACGCCATTGTCATAAAAGTTGTTAATCCTGCTCCAATTTCAGTTTTTATTGTACTTCCTCTTTCTAAAATCTTAAAATGTTTTTCCAAAAGATCTTTCACAATTTTTTCTCCTTTATATTAGTAGATTTTATAGCCTTTCTTTTAAACGTACGCTATATTATATCATGAAATCTTTTCTTTTTTAATTTTATTTGTTGTTTTTATTTTAGATTCAAGGTAAAATTTAATTAATTAATTATTTTTTAAAAAGGAGATATAATGGAAGAAGTTTTAATTGTTTTAGAAAAAACTGAATTATTTAAAAATTTAACAATTGATGAAATAAAAAAATCTTTAAAAGATTTAAATGCAAAAAAGAAAAGTTTCAAAAAGAATAATCTTATTTATGAACTTGGAAAGCCAATTGATAAAATAGGTTTAGTCATTTCTGGAAATGCACATGTTATAAAAGAAGATTTTTGGGGAAACAGAACTATATTAACTCAACTAAAAAAAGGAAATATCTTTGGAGAAGTTATGAGTTTTCAAAAAAATAAAAATCCAAACATTAATGTTGAAGTTTCTAAAAAAAGTGAAATTTTATTTTTAGACTTTAAAAAAATATTTGATTCTGATGAAGTTTTAGAATCTTATAATAAAAAGCTTGTTTTGAATATGTTCTCTATTGTTACTAAAAAAAGTGTACTTTTGACTGAAAAAATTGAACATATAACTAAAAAATCTATTCGAGAAAAAGTATTCTCTTATCTTTCAGCCTACTCTTTTAAATGTGAAAATGATTCTTTTAAAATTCCTTTCAATAGACAAGAATTAGCTGACTATTTATCTGTAGAAAGAACTGCTCTTTCTAGAGAGCTTAGTAAAATGCAGGAAGAAAATTTAATTTCTTTCAAAAACAATGAGTTTAAATTAATAAAAAAATACTAATGTTGCATTGGCAACTCATTTTTTTAAATTAATATTATATAATAACGTATAATGCTTAAGGAGGATAAAATATGATTAGAACAATAATAAAAATAGATGAAGAAAAATGTAATGGTTGCGAATTATGTGTAAAAGCATGTCATGAAGGGGCTATTCAAATGGTTAATGGTAAGGCTAAATTAATGCGTGATGATTATTGCGACGGCTTGGGAGATTGTCTTCCTGGATGCCCTACAAATGCTATTTCATTTGAAGAAAGAGAAGCAGAAGCTTATGATGAAAAAGCTGTTTTAGAAAATCAAAAGAAAAATGCAAATGAAAAACCCTTTGTATGTCCTGGTACTTTAGCAAAATCTTTGGAAAAAGAAAAAGAGGAATCTATAACTGTTGATTCTCCTAAACCTAAAAGTCAATTAAGACAATGGCCAGTTCAAATTAAATTAGTTCCTGTTAACGCTCCATATTTTCAAAATGCTAATTTATTAATTGCTGCTGATTGTACTGCTTATGCCTATGCTAATTTTCATAATGAATTTATGAAAAATAAAATTACTATAATAGGGTGCCCAAAATTAGACATGATTGATTATAGTGAAAAATTAACAGCTATTATTAAAAATAATGATATTAAATCTGTTACAGTTGTAAGAATGGAAGTTCCTTGTTGTGGAGGAATAGAAAATGCCAGCAAAATAGCTTTAAAAGAAAGTGGGAAATTTATTCCTTGGCAAATTGTAACAATTTCAAATGATGGGAAAATACTTAAGGACTAAACAATATAAACTTTAAATACCCAACTAAAAAAACAACTCTTAAATTGAAATAAATTTAAGAGTTGTTTTTATTTATTAAATTTATTTTATATAAAATTAAATTATCTAAAAAAATAAAGGTATTAGTACTTACAAAAGTACTAATACCTAAAATATATATCTTTAAAAAATTATATTCTTTTAATTACTCTTTTTAGAAGAATAATTTAATATCTTCTTCTACAGTTCCGATTCCAGCTATTCCAAAATTATCTACTAATACTTTAGCTACATTTGGAGACAAGAATGCTGGTAATGTAGGACCTAAATGAATATTTTTAATTCCTAAGTGTAATAATGCTAGTAAAACTATTACAGCTTTTTGTTCATACCAAGCTATATTATATACTATTGGAAGTTCGTTTATATCATCTAATCCAAAAATTTCTTTTAATTTTAAAGCTATTACTGCAAGTGAGTAAGAATCGTTACATTGTCCAGCATCTAAAACTCTTGGGATACCACCAATGTCTCCTAAAGCTAGTTTATTATATTTATATTTAGCACAACCTGCTGTTAATATTACTGCATCATTTGGTAATGCTTTTGCAAAATCTGTATAATAGTTTCTAGACTTAGCTCTACCGTCACAACCTGCCATTACTACAAATTTCTTTATTGCTCCAGAATTAACTGCTTCTACTATTTTATCTCCTAAAGCTAATACTTGATTATGAGCAAATCCACCTATTATTTTTCCTGTTTCTATCTCTTTTGGTGCTTCACAATGTTTTGCTAATTCTATTATTTCAGAAAAATCTTTAACTTCTCCAATTTCTCCTGAAATGTGTTTACATCCTGGGAATCCTGTTGCACCTGTTGTAAATAATTTTTCTTTATATGAAGCTCTTGGAGCAACTATACAATTTGTTGTCATTAAAATTGGACCATTAAAAGATTCAAATTCTTCTTTTTGTTTCCACCAAGCATTTCCATAGTTTCCTGCAAAATTATCATATTTTTTGAATTTAGGATAATAATGAGCTGGTAACATTTCCCCATGAGTATAAACATCTATTCCTGTTCCTTTAGTTTGTTCTAATAACATTTCTAAATCTCTTAAATCATGACCAGATACAAGTATTCCAGGGTTAGTTCTAACTCCTATATTTACTTCTGTTATTTCTGGGTTACCATAAGCAGTTGTATTAGCTTGATCCAATAATGCCATTCCATCTACTCCAAATTTTCCAGTTTCTAAAGTTAATGCTATTAATTCTTCCACTGTTAAACTATCATCTAATGTGCTAGCTAGAGCTCTTTGCATAAATGCATCTACTTCTTCATTGTCATTTTCTAAAACATTGGCATGTTTTAAATAAGCTGCTAATCCTTTAATTCCATAAGTTATTAATTCTCTAAGACTTCTAACATCTTCATTATCAGTGGCTAAAACTCCTATTTCTTTATTTCTAATATCGTATTCTTCTCTTTTTATATTAAATAAAACTGCCTTTGATAAATTTTCTTTATTTTCTAATTTTTCTAATAAATTATTTTTTAATTCTATAGTTGTTTCTATTGTATCTTTTATTGATTCATCATCAAAATTTGCATTTGTTATTGTAGTAAACATATTTAATGAAACTCTATGGTTTACTTCTTTAGAAATTTCTTTTCCTTCATTTCTTAATTTTGTAGCTACTTCTGATAATCCTTTTGTTACATAAACTAATAAATCTTGAAGCCATGCTACTTCTGAATTTTTCCCACAAACTCCTGCCATTGTACACCCTTGATTTTTTGATGTTTCTTGACATTGATAACAAAACATTTTATCTTCCATTAATTTCATCCTCCTAATATTTTTAATTCATATTTAATATGATTTATTATATCTTATTCTTTTTCTTTTTTATGTTGCATCTGCAACATAAAAAATCGTTAATTAATAAAATTAACGATTTCAAAATTTACTTATTATTTTAGCTGGGCATTACATAAGCCGGGTTTTGTTTTTGTTGATAATTTATCTACCCTTTCAATTGCTTAAAAGATCTAGCGACTTACCTCGAAAGACGGACGAGCAGCCCTTATCCTTTACCTTTTAGTCTTGCTCCAAAGGGGGTTTACCTAGCTTTTTCAGTCTCCTAAAAAACTGGTGGTCTCTTACACCACCTTTTCACCCTTACCTTACGGCGGTTTCTTTTCTGTGGCACTTTCCTTAAAATTACTTTCAGTAGCCGTTAGCTACCCTTTTGCTCTACGGAGCCCGGACTTTCCTCTTGAATAAATCCAAGTAACCAACTGTAATACCCAAACCTTAACTATTCTATCATAAATTCCGTTATTTGTCTGTAACTTTTTCTTCTTTTTCTGAATAATCTACCAATTTATCTATTTCCATTAAAACATTTTCAAAATAATCTTCATATTTTGCATCAAACATATAATCCTTGTTATTAACTAAAATTAAATTCAAATCATGTTCTCTGTCTTCCATTCTCAAATCTTCAGTGAATTTTAACTCTGAAGCTACTTTTTCATCATTAATTTTTTGAACAATAATCATTACAGTTTTTTGTGGATTTTCCAATTGTATACTTTCTTCTCCATTAACTGTTTTTATATAAATGATTATATCTTTACTGTTTTCTATTTTTGTTATTAATTTTTCAATTCTTCTTTTATCTTTTAAATTTAATAAATTTAGCCCGTCTTCTATTTTTCCAAAAGATAATATGTTTATCATTAAAAATAAAAATACTATTCTAAACATTTTTTCTCCTTTATTTTAAAAAATTTCCAAAACTTTCTCATCATTATAAACTATTGTTTCTAATTCTTCAATATTTTCAATAAGCTTTAATATAATTTCATAAAAAAATCTTTCACTTTCATAATGTCCTATATCCATTATTATCATTCCATCTTCTTTAGCATCAAGAGCATCGTGATATTTTAAATCTCCTGTAATTAAAACTTCTGCTCCAACTGATCTAGATTTTCTCCAGTAGCTACTTCCACTGCCATTTACAACAGCTACTTTAGAAATTTTCTTACTTTCTATATCTTTTCCTGAAACTATTATTTTCTCAAGGGATAATAATGATTTTACATTGGTTATAAAATCTTTCAATAAAATAGGCTCATTCATTTTACAATCTCTTCCTATTCCACAGGTTTTGTCTCCATCTGTTTTGCCATCTATTATTCTTGTGCTAACAAGCTTTAACTTTTTCACCAGTAAATCATTCAATCCATCCATAGAAGAGTCTAGATTTGTGTGTAGCGTATACACAGAAATGCCATTTGAAATAAGTTTTAATGTTTTTCTTCCAACTGAAAAATCTGTATTTATTTTATTTTTAGGACTAAATATAAATGGATGATGAGAAATTATTAAATCAACTTTAGAATTTATAGCATTCTCAATTACTTTATCAGTTATATCTAAAGAAATTTGAACTTTTTTAATCTCTTGTTTTCTATTTCCTATTATTAATCCTACATTATCCCATTCCTCTGCATTATTTAAAGGAAATCTATTTTCTAATATTTTAATTATATTTGAGAGTTTCATATTAAAAACATCCCTCCATCAATGATTGATAATCTTATTAATATTTTATAAAATTCTTCTTCTCCCTTTCCTTTTTCTAAATTTAATTCCTTTTCTATTTCATAAATTGAGAATCTTTTGCTTTTATTTAATCCAAAGTATAATTTTAATAATCTTATTTCTAAATTATTTATTGTAAATGGAATATCTTCTATTCTTAATTTATTGATTTCTTCTAATTTTTCTTTTTTTTCTTCATTTGTTAAATCTAACTCTTCATTATTTGTATTTTCTAAATAATATTTAAATTCAGCTTTTTGTTGTAAAAATCTATCTTCAATATAAATTGATATTTCTCTAGATATCCAGTTTCTTAAATATCTTTTGAAATCTCCCTTTTCTAAAGAATAATTATTTATTCCCTTTAAAACACCTATCATTCCCTCTTGAGTAAGTTCTAAAAATTCTATTCCTCTCTTACAAAAGTTTAATGATATCACAGCTATATCACAAATATTATCCAAAATTATTTTTTCTATGCTTTCTTCATTATTATTTTTAAATAACTCTATTGATTCTTCAGCTGATAGGGTTTCATTTAAACTAATATCTTCTAAATACTCTAAAACTTCCCCATAATCATAAGCTAATAATTTTTTTTGAAATTTTAAAGAATCATCCTCCCTTTCAAATTCAACTTGAAAGTCTTTATTTTCAGTTATAAATTTATCAAAATCAATATCATCTCTATATTTCTTGCTCACTAATTTACTAAAATTTTCTATTAACATTCTTTCTCCTCTTAATTATCTAGCTAAAATAGGAGCTATAAGCTCCTATTTTTTAAAATCTTCTAATTTTTTCCTTCTGCTTGGATGTCTTAATTTTCTAAGGGCTTTAACCTCTATTTGCCTTATTCTCTCTCTAGTTACCTTAAATATTTTTCCAACTTCCTCTAGAGTTTTGGGAGCTCCATCATCAAGACCATATCTATATCTTAAAACTTGTTTTTCTCTACTATTTAAACTATCTAAAACTTCGTCTAATTGTTCTCTTAATAATACTCTATTTGTTTCCTCGTAAGGAGTTAACATTTTATTATCCTCTACAAAATCTCCTAATTCACTATCTTCTTCACTACCAACAGGAGTCTCTAGTGAAATTGGATCTTGATTCATTTCTTGAATAGCCTTAACTTTTTCAACTTCCATACCTAACCTGCTTGCTAAAACTTCAGCTTTGGCATCTCTTCCTGTTTCTTGAAGATAAATTCTTGCTTCTTTTTTTATTTTATTTATAGTTTCAATCATATGGACAGGTATTCTTATTGTCCTTCCTTGATCTGCTATTGCTCTAGTTATTGCTTGTCTTATCCACCAAGTAGCATAAGTAGAAAATTTATACCCCTTTGTGTACTCGAATTTCTCAACTGCCTTCATTAATCCTATGTTACCCTCTTGAATTAAATCTAATAATTTTAATCCTCTATTTGTATGTTTTTTAGCGATACTTACAACTAGTCTTAAATTAGCTTCAACTAATTGTTTTACTGCATAGTCATCACCTTCGTAGGCTCTTTTTGCATAATCAATTTCCTCTGCATGAGTTAACAATGGAATTTGTCCTATTTCTCTTAAATACATTTTTATTGGTTCGTCTACTCCCATAGCAGTTGATAAACTTGCAATATATTCTTCATAAGAAGCTGCATCTTCCTTAGCGTATTCTTCCATATCTTCCAATTCATTAGCGCTTAAATCCTTAAACTCAGCATTTTCAAATTCTTTCATATCTGTAGTACTTTTTCTAGAATTCTTATCAGCTTTTACAACTTTTTCTTTCCTAACTTTTTTAGAAGATTTTTTTAATTTTTCCCTTATTTTTAAATCTTCTTCTCTTATTATTTCTATTCCTTGATCAATCATACCTTCAATTAAACGTTGTATATTTTCAAGAGATAATTCCTCTTTTAATTCTCTGTTAATTTCTTCGTAGGTAACTATATTATCTTTCATAGCTTTACGAAGAAGAATTAAAACTTTCTCATTTTTTACAAGTTCTTTCAACTCTTTCATTTTAGCGAGCCTCCTCTATAACACATCATTCTCTATTAAAATATTTTTAAAATTATCATACTCTTTTAAAAGATTTTCAAATTTTGTATCCCTATACAATTCAGATTCTATCTTTTTTAGTTTAGTTGTCATAACTATACTTCTTCTTATTTTTTGAGACTCTTTTATTTCTTTTATAAACCAAGATTTATATACTTCTTTAAGATTTTCTTCTAATTTTTCCTTATCTGAAAATTCTATAGAACGACAATTAAAAATAAAAATCTCTTCTTTTTCTTCTTTTGTAATGTCTTGAGAATTAAAAAATTCTTTTAAATCTTTAGACTTTATCTCTTCTCCATCACTTATTTTATTTTCAAAATAATAGAACAATTTTTTACATAAAATAGACTCAATTTTTTTATCTTTAAAATATTTATAGTAATCTACATTAGCTAAAATTAATTCAATTGTCAATTCTTCCAAATGACTAATTTTATTTTTACTTATTTTTTCTTTTTTAAAATAAATTTCTTCATTGTTCTTCAACTGTATAAACTTATTTTTTTTTATCAATATTTCTTCTAATATTTTTTTGTCAATATTTAAAATTTTTGATAACCTATCTAGATACAAATTTCTTTCTAATATCGACTCCACATTTTTAAAGAATTCTTTAAATCTATCTAGGAACTTTTCTTTAGACATTATATTAGACAAATCATATTCTTTAGAATAAATTTCAAAGAGAAAATCAAAAATTTCTAAAGAATTTTTAACTGCTTTTAAAAATTTATCCTTACCAAATTTATTTAAAAATTCATCTGGATCTTTAGCATTATCCAACTTTAAAACTCTTATATTAAATCCTAAATTTTTTAATATAAAGGCTGTTTTTTCTGTTGCCATTTGCCCTGCATTATCCATATCCAAGGATAAAATTACATTTTTAGTATATTTTTTTAAAAGATTTCCTTGTTCATAAGTAAAAGCTGTTCCTAATGAAGCCACAGCCACATCAAATCCATAATTGTGAGCTGAAAGAACATCCATATATCCTTCCATTAATAAAGCGTAGTTTTTCTTTTTTAAAATACTACCTCTATTCTTTATTCCATATAAATTTTTACCTTTTTTAAATATAGGAGTATCTGAAGAATTAATATATTTTGGAACTTCTTTTCTGTTTTCTAAACTTCTTCCCCCAAAAGCTATAATATCACCTTTAATAGAATAAATAGGAAACATAACTCTATTTCTAAAAGAATCATATATGCCTTTTTCTCCTTTTTTTGCAAGACCTAAGGTAACAATATCTTCTTTATCATATCCTTTTGTTACTAAAAAATTATATAAACTATCCCAAGAACTTGGTGCATATCCCAGCATACTTTCTCTTATGATTTTAGGAGTTATCCCTCTATTTGAAAAGTATTCCAATGCAATTTGTCCCTCGTTTTCAAATATTTTATCTTGATAAAATTTATGGGCAGTTTTCATTATTTTATAATATTTTTCATCTTTTTCATCTCTAACCTTATTTTTAGAATAAACTCTTAAAGAAATATTATATTTTTTAGAAAGAGCCTCTATGGATTCTTCAAAAGATATTTTATAGTACATAGAATAAAATTTTATTACATTCCCACCTGCTCCACAAACAAAACATTTGCATATTTTTTTGCTCGGACTTACTACAAAGGAAGGATTTGTATCTGGATGAAATGGACATAACCCTTTATAATTAGCACCTGTTCTTTTTAAAGGAACTATATCACCTATAACATCTTCTATCTTTAACTCGTCAATTAGTTTATCTACATCCTCTGAATAATATTTCATTAATTATCTCCAACTTTATCCTGAATAACTCTTATTTTTATTTTTTTTGCTGCTATTAAGTATATTACATTTTTTTTAAAAGTGCAATTTTTTTGCTTAAAAAAAGGATAGATCTTACTACCCTTTTTCTTTTTTCTTTTATTTTAGCTGATCTGCTAGTGCTTCTGTTGCTTTCTTGATAATGTAGTCTTCTTTTACCTTCGACTTGACATTATTATATTCAGCTTTTTTAAAAGATATCTCTTTTATTTTTTTGAATATATATATCTTTTTATCAATTTTTTCATATGAAACTTTATTTAATGGAGATTTATAGATTTCATTTACTAATTCTTCATTAAATTCCAACCCAGGAATATATCCTGCCTCATTTATATTTTTATACAATGAATTTAATGTGTATTTGTCCTTAGGTAAATCTGTAAATTTAATATCTCCACTTGATATTTTTTCAGCAGATTCTTCAGCTATTTTTAAATATTCTGAAATTGTTGCATCTGATATTTTATTTTTTATTAAAATATGACTTGCTCTTGCTGTTCCAGCTTTTTCATCTTTTTCTGTTACATATATTATATGAGAACCAAAAATAGTGTCCACTACCTCTGGATATATTTCTCCTACTTTACCTTTAAATACTGCATCTGAAAATTCTTTAACCATTGTTTCTTTGGAGAAAGTTCCCAAATCTCCACCATTTTTAGAACTTGGCCCTTCTGAAATTTTCTTAGCCATATTTGCAAAATTATCTACATTAACTTCTTCTAATATTTTTTCAGCTTTTCCGTGAGCTGTTTTTTTATCCATTAAAGAAGGACTTATTTGTAATTCTGCTATATAAGAGTTTACTGAAGCATATATATCATAATTACTTCTATTTTCTTTAAAAAATTTCTTTAAATCTTCTTCTGTATAACTAACATTAGTTTTTAAAGTTTGAAAAATTTCTTTATAAGCTTCTCTTACTCTTAAATTAATAGGCAAACTTTCTTCAAGAACTATTTTATATTCCTTAGCTAAATTTAATAATTTAGCTTGATTTTCTAAATAAGACTCTGCTTTTTCTTTTGCCTTTGCTTCTTCTAAGCCACTATTAGCAAATCCTAAAATTATTTCATCATACTCAACATTAGAAAATTCTACTCCATTTTTATCCAATGCTTTCTTCTCAAAATTATTTTTAATCTGTTCTCTAATATCTTCTATTTTCATAGATTGTTTTAGATTGTTAATCTCTTTTAAATATTCTTTATTTCCTTCTTCTTTTAATAAAGATTCTTTTATTTCTTCTTTAACAGCCTCTAAATCCTTACCTTGAAAAATAGTATCTTTATTTTCATTATAAACAGTTAATATATCATTTTCTGAAACCTTTGCATTTTCAACATAATATTCTATAACCTTCATAGCTCTTAAATTTTTTCTTATTTCTTTTTTTAAAGAAGCCTTTGTATAACCTTGAGCTTTAATCATTCTTTTAAATTGTTTTTTATCATTAACACTCTTTTCTATCTTAAAATATTCTTTATTTACTTCCCTGTTTGATATTTTTATTTTTAACTTGTCTGCTAACTGTTGTGTTAATTCTTCTTCAATTGTTTTATTTAAAGCTAATACTTCATATATATTTTCATCAACTTTAGTTCCATTTCCTCTTGAAAGTATATATTTATTTCTTGCAATGTCATTAAAACTTATTTTATTATCATTTAATTTAAATGCGTAATTCTTTGTTTGTGAATAACCCATTTGAGTTATTATATACAATGCTAGTGATGAAACGACAAATGCTATTGTTATAACATAAGTAATTACTTTCATTTTTTTTCTGAATTTTCTTATAGCCATTAGTATCCCCTTTTTTTATTTGTCATCTAGTTTATACTTTCTAATTTTTTCATATAAAGTTGTTCTTCCTATTCCTAATATTTTTGCAGTTTCTTGTTTATTCCATCTAGTTCTTTGTAAAGCCATTGCTATTACAACTTTTTCTACTTCGTCTAAACTAAATATTTCTTTTTCTAATATTTCTTTAAGAGGACCTAATCCTATTACAGTTTTATTTTCCACAGTATCTGATTTCATTTTGATTTCCAACGGTAAATTTTCTATTCCTATAATTTTATCGTCTGATAATATTATCATTCTTTCTAACATATTTCTTAATTCTCTTATATTTCCAGGAAATGAATATTCCATTAAATATTTCATAACTTCTCCTGAAAGAACTGGTATAGATTTATTTAAATCCTTTGCTATCCCATTTATAAAATAATTTGCCAATAGAGGAATATCTTCTTTTCTTTCTCTTAAAGGTGGAACCTCTACTTTAAATCCAGTTAATCTATGATATAAATCTTTTCTAAATTTTCCTTTTTCCACTTCTTCTCTTAAATCTTTATCTGTTGAAACTATAAATCTTACATCTGTTCTTTTAGATCTAGTTCCACCAACTTTTTTATATTCACCATATTCTACAACTCTTAATATTTTTGATTGTATCTTATTTTCTACTCCTGCTATTTCATCTAAAAATAGAGTGCCACCATCTAATTCTTCTAGTACTCCTTTTTTTGAAGAAAGGGCTCCTGAAAAAGCTCCTCTATCATAACCAAACAATTCTCTCTCTAAATTTTCACTTGTCATTGTTCCACAATTTATAGTTATGAAATCTTTTTTTCTTCTATCACTTTTTTTATAAATTTCTCTAGCCACTAGAGTTTTTCCTACGCCTGCTTCTCCTGTGATTAATATAGGTAAATCTGTAGAAGCCATTTTATCTATTTTCACTTTCACTTCTTTAATTTTAGAAGATTGACCAACTATCTCTTTTTGTTCTTCCAATTCATTAAATTTTTCTTGTAATTTTTTATATTTTTTTGTGTTCTCAACATTTTCCAATGCAGGTTTTATTAATTTTACTATTTCTTCACCCTTTATTGGTTTTAAGGAATAGCTGTATATTTTAGCTTTATTTAATTCTTCTAAGATTTCTTCTGTTTCTTCATCTACCAAACCAATTGTTACAAATTCTTTCCCTACTCCATTTAATTTTTTCTTTGCATCTGAAAAATTGAACCAAGTTAAATATTGATCTAATAAAACCACATCAAAATCACTTTCTCTTAACATATCTAGCCCATCTAATAAATTATTAAATGTTATAACTTCATAATACTTTAAAAGTTCTTTTCTTATTTCTTTTAATACTTCTTTTCTCTCTGATATCGCTAAAATCGATTTTTTCATATCGACCTCCTATTTTATTTTATAGTACTACCTGTATTATAATAGATATTCTGTGTTTTTTCAAGACTTTTATTGAAAAGATGTACTATTTCTATTAATTGGCGTTCTAATTTCTTCTATATCTTTTAAATATCCTATATACTAGTTACCTAAATTAAAAAAATCATTTGTCGTAACAAATATTATTAAAAGAAATAACATTATCATTCCTACCTTATGAATACTTTCTTCTTTCTCTTTATCTATTTTTATTCCTAACAATTCTAAAATAATAAATAATATTCTTCCACCATCTAATGCAGGAAATGGTAATAAATTAAAAATTCCTATATTTATAGATAATATTGCTACCAACCAAACTAATGATCCTATACCATTTTGACTAGCTTCCCCTACTATATTTATTATTCCAATAGGTCCACTTATTTCTTTTTTGTTCACTTCTCCTTTAACTAGTTTTTCAAAACCTAGAAAAATTTGTTTAAAAGTCTCTACAAATCCTTGGGAAGATAATTTCAATGTTTTTAATACTCCATTCTTTCTCACTGTATATTCAGGAATTATTCCAAAATAATACTCATTATTTCTATCGTTTTTCTCTAACTTCACTTGTATATTTTTTTCTTGATTATCCCTTAAAACTAATATATTTACAGCTTGTCCTTTGTTTTTCAAATTATAAACAGAAGTTTTTATATCATTCCATTCTACTATTTTTTCATCATTTATTTTCAAAATTTTATCATTTACTTTCAAAGGATTTTTATAATTACTTTGTCTTTCTAAGACTTGGCCTATAATCGGTTTATTATTTAAAATGATTTCTCCACTAGAATAATACATTCCAAATAAAATAACATATGCTAACAAAAAGTTCATAAAAACACCTGCAATTAAAACAATAAATCTTACAAAGGGATTTTTTTTATTAAAACCATTTTCAATATCGTCTCCTATCTCCATTCCTTTTATATTCACATACCCGCCAATGGGAATCGCTCTAAAAGAATACTTTGTTCTATCTCCATCATAAGTATAAACTTCTGGTCCCATTCCTATTGAAAATTCAGAAACTGGTATTTTAAAAAATTTAGCACTTAAAAAATGGCCTAATTCATGTATTATTATAACTATACCTAGTACAATAAGAGAAATTATTATCTTCATTTACCCTCCAAAAACATTAGATTTTACAACAGCATATATATTATTTGATATTTCTTCAATTGATTTTAATTTATTTTCTTTTTCACATTTTATTTCTTTCCAGTCTTTAATTTTAGCTATTTCACATGCATTATCATATGATTTTTTCATATAAATATCATCTTTTTCATGTATATCTTTTTCTGATTTTCCTGTTATTTTATTATTTCTTTTTTCCATAAGTTCCTTGGCAAATTTTAGAGGCATATTTATAAAAACTACTAAATCTGCTCTAGGAATACCTATCTTATCAAATTCCAAATCTTCTAACCAACTTATAAATTTATTTTTTTCAGTTTTATTTTCTATTTTAGAAGCTTGATGAATCATATTTGACTGAACATATCTATCTGTAATTATTATTCCTCCATTATTATAAAAATCTTCCCAATCTTTTTTGTAAGAAGCATATCTATCTATTGCAAACATTGTTGAAACAGGATAAGGATTTACATCTAAAGCTGTTTCCCCAAACTCTCCAGCTAAATACATTTTAACTGGTTCACAAGCAGGACTTTTATAATTTGGAAAACTTATTTTTCTTACATTATATCCTTCTTTTTTAAATTTCTTATATAATTCTTCTGTCTGTGTTTCTTTTCCGCTTGAGTCTGTTCCCTCTATAACTATAATTTTTCCCATATATGACCTCTTTATTTTTTGAAATTTTTATAAACCCAGTTTCTTGTTTCTAAATCTATCTTTAAAATGTCTTCTAAATTTTCTACATCTTTAATTGTATGATTTTTCATTGCTTCTTCTATAATATCATATATTTCTAAAAATTTTATTTCTTCTTTCATAAATAATTCAACAGCAACTTCATTTGCTGCATTTAAAACTGTTGGCATAGATTTCCCAATTTTTCCAGCTTTAAATGCTAAATCTAATCCCTTAAAAACCTCTCTATCAGGTTCTTCAAAAGTTAAATTTTTAATTTTCAATAAATCTAAATGTTCCAAAGCTAAGCTACTTTCTCTATCTGGATATGTAAAAGCTAATTGAATTGGAAGTTTCATATCAGTTACTCCCAGTTGTGCGATTACAGCTCCATCTTTAAATTCTACCAAAGAATGAACAATGCTTTCTGGATGTACTATAACTTTTATTTTATCATAGTCAACTCCAAACAATTCATGTGCTTCTATAACTTCTAAACCTT
Organism: Fusobacterium sp. IOR10; assembly: GCF_010367435.1. NCBI lineage: Bacteria > Fusobacteriati > Fusobacteriota > Fusobacteriia > Fusobacteriales > Fusobacteriaceae > Fusobacterium > Fusobacterium sp. IOR10. The sequence continues at coordinate 18,678 of NZ_WJWY01000014.1, read as the reverse complement.
TATTTACTAGAGTGGATGAGTCTATTGTTATTTTTTTCCCCATTGACCAATTTGGATGTTTTAACGCTTCTGATACTTTTATATTTTCTAAGTCTTTTCTACTTTTTCCTCTAAAAGTTCCACCACTGGCTGTTATAATTATATTCTGAACATCTTTCTTTTTTCCAGAAAGTAATGATTGAAATATAGCTGAATGTTCGCTATCAACTGGTATTATCTCTGCTTTTGGGTATTTTTTTAATAATTTATTTATATAACTCCCACCTGCAACCATTGTTTCTTTATTTGCTAAAGCTATTCTTTTTTCTAATTTAATTGCTTCAACTGTTGCTTCTATACCTATAGCTCCTGTTACTGAAATTAAAATAATATCCATTTCCAATAATTGACCTAATTTTTTTAACCCTTCTCTTCCTAAAAAAACTTTTAATTTAGGAAATTTTTTTGTGATTTTATCGTATCCAACTTCACTTCCTATTGATACATATTTAGGAGAAAATTCTTCTATTTGCTCTATTAATAAATCGTAGTTACTATGCCCACTTAAAGCTAATACTTTAAATTCTTCTCTTTTATTTCTGATAATTTCCAAAGCGTTTGTTCCAATGCTACCTGTAGATCCTAATATAACTATATTCTTCATATCTTCCTTTCTAATAAATAAATATTTTTAATAAATTATAAACAACTGGAAGAACAAAAATCATACTATCGAATCTATCTAAAATACCACCATGTTCCCCTAATAATTTTCCTGAATCTTTTATTTTAAATTCTCTTTTAAACATTGACTCTGCTAAATCTCCAATTTGAGCTGTAATACTTATAATTAAACCTAAAAATAAAATTAAAATTATATTTACATCCAGAATATTAAATAAGCTATTTAATATTATAACTGTGATAGTTGTAAATAATATACCTCCAATTGTTCCTTCCTTTGATTTTTTAGGACTAATTTTAGAAAGTCCTTCTTTAAAAAATTTTCTTCCAAATTTCATTCCTACAAAATATGCTGCACTATCACATACCCATACTGAAATTTGAATTAAAAGAATTAATTTCCCACCATTTGGTAATTTTTCCAATAATAATATATGACTAAATAAAACTGATATATAAAATATTCCTAAAAGGGTTATCCCTACATCTCTACTTGTATTTTCTATTTGACTTTTACCCATTCTCATTATCATTATTAATATAAATATAAATATTAATGGTGAAAATAAATTAATTTTATTTTCTAAAAAATTTGAAAAGTAAATAAAATTTGGAATTAACAGTCCTGTTAAAATTCCTATTTTTAAATACGGTTTGTTCCCTATCTCTTCTGACATTTTATAAAATTCGTATAGACCGATCCCTATAATTACATTAGAAAAAACTAATAAAGGAAATCCCCCCACATAAAAAATATATATTAGTATAGGTATACCTAATATTGCTACTAATATCCTACTTAACATTTAATCTCCCCCCAAATCTTCGCTCTCTTTTATTGTAATCTTTTATTGCTTCATCTAAATCTTTTTCTGTAAAATCAGGCCAATAGATATCAGTGACATATATTTCTGAATAAGCTAATTGCCATAATAAAAAATTAGATATTCTAAATTCTCCGCTTGTTCTTATTAATAATTCTGGATCTGGAATTTTATTATATAAAAAATTACTGAAATTTTGTTCTGTAATTTTCATACCTTGTTCATTTGCTTTGTTAAAAGCATCTATAATTTCTGCTCTCCCTCCGTAGTTAAAGGCAATATTTAGAGTCATTTCATAATCCTTTGAAGTTAATTCTTCAAGGCTTTCAATTAATGTTAATAAAGAGGGGCTAACTCCCTCTTTTCTCCCAGATACTACAAATCTAATTTTATTTTTCAATAAAGTTTTTCTTTCTGAATTTATATATAACTTAAATAATAACATTAATGCTTCTATTTCTTCCTTTGATCGTTTCCAATTTTCAGTAGAAAAAGCATATACTGTTAAATATTTTACTCCTATTTTCTTAGAATGAGTTACTATTTTTCTTAGAGTTTCTGCTCCTGCCTTATGTCCCAAAACTCTAGGTTTATTATTTAATTTAGCCCATCTTCCATTTCCATCCATTATTATAGCTATGTGTTTTGGTATTTTTATTTTTTCCTCCAATTTTTACCTCCTTTCAATCTACTAAATTTTATCACATATATCCTTTTTTTTCTATATTAAAAAGAGTTACTAAAATAATATTTTAGCAACTCTTTTTTTTCTATTATTTCAAATTACATAAATTTTACAAAGAACGGTACTAAAACCAAAGAAACTATAGTCATTAGCTTTATTAGTATATTCAATGCTGGACCAGAAGTATCTTTAAAGGGATCTCCAACTGTATCTCCAACAACTGCTGCTTTATGTCTATCAGAACCTTTACCATCACCTTTATAACCTGCTTCTATTTGTTTCTTACCATTATCCCAAGCTCCACCTGCATTGGCCATCATTATAGCCATTAGAATACCTGTTACTAATGCTCCTGCTAGTAATCCTCCTAAAGCTTCAACTGACCAAATTCCTACTAAAATTGGAGCCATTAGAGCTAATATACCTGGTAAAACCATTTGTCTCAATGAAGAATGAGTTGAAATTTCAACACATCTTTTATAGTCAGGCTTTACTGTTTTATCCATAATTCCTGGCATTTCTCTAAATTGTCTTCTTACTTCTTCAACCATTTCCATAGCTGCTTTTCCAACTGCAGTCATTGTTAAAGCTGAAAATAAGAATGTTAACATCCCACCAAGGAATAATCCAACTATTACATCTGGATTGGTAACATCTATTGATAATGGTTTTCCACTTTGAACAATTACAGCTTCTCTATATGCTGCAAATAAAGACAAAGCTGTAAGAGCTGCTGAACCAACTGCAAATCCTTTTCCAACTGCTGCAGTTGAATTTCCAACTGCATCCAACTTATCAGTACAATTTCTTACTTCCTCTGGAAGTTCTGACATTTCAGCAATTCCACCAGCATTATCAGCTACTGGACCATAAGCGTCAACTGCTACAACCATTCCAGTTGTTGCTAACATTCCAACTGCTGCTATTGCTATTCCATATAGTCCTGCTGCTTTAAAGGCAACTAAAATAGCTGCCGCTATTGTTAATATTGGAGCAACAGTGGACTCCATTCCAACTGCTAAACCTTCTATTATAGCTGTTGCTGCTCCTGTTGCTGCTGCATCAGATATTCTATTTACAGCTCTTTTTCCTGTATCAGTATACAATCCTGTAAAATAAGCTATTATTAATCCTGCAACTAATCCAGAAACTATTGCATAAAATACTCCAATTTCTAATTTTAATATTGAAACCACTCCATAAGAAGCTATTATTGTTAATATTCCAGCTATTCTAGTTCCGCCTTCTAATTTAGCATGAACTTTTTCTGGATCATTTGTTTTTACTGTAAATGTTGCTATTATTGATCCTATTATCCCCAAGGCTGAAATCAAGATTGGTGCAAAAGCATAGTTTAATGTATTTTCTTTCATTGTGAAACCAATAGTTATAGCTGCTATTATTGATCCTACATATGATTCAAATAAATCTGCTCCCATTCCTGCAACATCTCCAACATTGTCTCCAACATTATCAGCTATTGTTGCTGGATTTCTTGGATCATCTTCTGGTATTCCTACTTCAACTTTACCAACTAAGTCTGCTCCAACGTCTGCTGCTTTGGTATATATTCCTCCGCCAACTCTCGCAAATAAAGCTATTGAAGAAGCTCCCATTCCAAAACCTGTTATGTCAGTAAATGATGTTACATCTTTACCCATTACTAGAACTAAAACAGATAACATTAGCATTCCTAATCCTACAACAGAAAGTCCCATTACAGCACCACCTGCAAAGGCAACATCAAGTGCTTTTGCTAATCCACCTTCTTTAGCTGCCACAGCTGTTCTACCATTTGCTTTCGTTGCTATTCTCATTCCAATATTACCAGCTAAAGCAGAAGTAATCGCCCCAAGTACAAAGGCTATTGCTGTATTGAAAGAAATTAAAAATCCTAAAGCTAATGCTACACCTATAACAAACCAAACCAAAATTTTATACTCTGCTGTTAAAAAAGCCATCGCCCCTTCTCTAATTGCCTCAGTTATTTCAGCTACCTTTGGAATGTTAATTTCATAACTATCCACTTTTTTTGAATAAAAAAACGCTGCTAATAACGATAAAATCCCAGCTCCTATACCTAGATACATAATTTTTTCCATCTTGAACCCCCCCATAAAAAAATTTTTGCTCATTTGTATTATAGTAGTTTATATCTTTTATTTCAAGTGTTTTATTATTTAAGTATAAAATTCTTTGTAGTTATTTTCTCTCCGTTACTCTTTACAATTAAAACTTCTATTTGATTTTTTTCTGCAAATTTAAATATTTCTTGTTCAGACATGGAAAATAAAGCTGTTGAATACATATCTGCTAAAAAAGCTGATTTAGAAATTACAGCCACTAATTTTTTGTCGTCAATTGGATATCCTGTTTGTTTATCCATAAGGTGATGATATTTTTTCCCATTTATTTCAACATAAGTTTGATAATCTCCACTTACACCTAAAGAATTTCCTGATAATTCAATAATACCTAAGGTTTTCTCCGAATTAAAAGGGTCTTGTATCCCTACTCTCCATGGCTTATTCTCTAATTTTTTTCCTATTGTTGCTATACTAGAAATAGAGGTTATAAATGCATGTTCTTCCCCTCTTTTTTCTAATAAATTTTTAGCTTTCTCTATTGCGTATCCCTTGAGAAAAGATCCTGTATCAATTTTTTTTACATTGTTTAAATATTTTAAATTATTTTTTTCCACAACAACATCTGAAAAATTTATAAGCTTTAACACTTCTTTTATCTCTGATTTTTTTGGAACTTCATCTCTTGGATTTTTTCCAAATCCCCAAAGATCAAGAAGGGGAGAAATTGTTATATCATATCTTTTCCCACTTTCAACATAAATTTTTCTTACACTATTTAAAATATTTTTCAATTCTGAATCTATCTCTATTTCTTTATTTTTTTCATTATTTATTTTATATATTACTGACTTACTATTTTTACTATTATATTTTTCATCTATTTCTTTTATTTTTTCAAAGGCTAATTCTATTGATTTCTTAGCTTTAGTTTCATTATTAGAATAGATTATAATGTTAATATATGTTCCAAATAAAAACTTTTCTTCACTTATTTTTTTTACTGAATTTCCACATCCAGATAAAATTACTAGTAATAAAAAAACTATTCCTTTTCTAATCTTCTGTTGGATTTTCTTCATAACCAAAAGTTATTCTATCTTCTAAAATTTCTTTAAATACTTTTGTCATTAAATTAGCTTTTTTACTAGTTTTTACTAATGCTGGATTTCCCTTATTTAAATCTCTCATTCTTTTTCCTGCAACTATTGTTAAAACATACTTGTTTTCAATTTTGTTTAAAAGTTGATCATAAACTACTTCTGTTTTCATTTTTCCTCCTAATTTTTACTCTTTATTATATTAATCAATTCTTCACAAGATTTTTCAACTGTATAATTCACTATAGAAATATCATATTTGCTTTCAAATTCTAATTCCTTTAAAGAATTTTTCAATCTCAATTGGATAGTTTCCTCATCATCTGTTTTTCTACCCCTTAATCTTTTTTCTAAATCTTCTAAAGTCGGTGTTTTAAAGAATATCATATTTGAATCTTTGTAAACTTCTTTAACTTGTAAACCACCTTGTACATCTATTTCTAGTATAACATTTTCTCCATTTAACAATCTATTTTCTACTTCAGATTTTAAAGTTCCATAATAATTTTCATGAACTTTTGCATATTCTAAAAAATCTCCATTTTTTAATTTCTCTTCAAATTCTTTTACTGATAAAAAGTAATAATCAGCCCCGTTAATCTCACCTTTTCTTGGCTTTCTTGTTGTTGCTGATGTTGCTAAATTTATATTTAACATTTTTCTAACGAGTCTACATATTGTAGATTTCCCAGCACCACTCGGCCCAGAAACTATAAACAAATTTCCCTTTTTCATTTTAATGTCTCCTTAATAATTTAATTACTCTATATTCATAGCTTGTTCTCTTATTTTTTCTATTTCTGATTTGCATTCTACCACAAGCTTTGATATTTCGTATGAGTTTGACTTCACTCCTGTTGTATTAAGTTCTCTAAACATTTCCTGAAGTATAAAATCGATTTTTTTCCCAATTACTTCACTGTCAGAATCAAGTTCAATATGAAGTTGTTTCAAATGACTGTCTAATCTAGAAACCTCTTCTGAGATATCACTTTTGTCTGTAAACAATAAAATTTCTTTTAATATGTCTTCCTCTGAAAATTCAATTTCTCCCTTTATTCTATCTAGTCTTTTTAAAAGTTTCTCTTTATATATCTCAACAATCTCTTCTTTATGTAATTTTATTTTTTCTAGTCTTTTTTCAATAAAAATAATTCTTTCTTTAAAATATTCTCTTAATCTATTTCCTTCATCCTCTTTAAATGAAATAAAAGAATTCAAAAGATTTTGCAGCTGAGTTTCGATTATTTCTTCATAATCATTTGAGTTTTGTTCTTTCTTTTTAATAACATTAAAGTTATTAACTAAATAGTCTATTTTGTTAGAAAATTTTTCATTCAAATCTTGTTCCATTTTATTTAAAATATTTAAATATGCTTCACACATTTTCTGATCATATTCATACAAGTTTTCAAAATCTCTTCTATCCTCAAAAGTTATTCTTAAATCTACGCTTCCTCTTGATATTCTTGAAGCTACTGTTGCTCTTATTTTATTTTCTAAAAAATTTAAAGTATTTGGAATTTTAATTTTCAAATTCAAATTTTTGTTATTAACACTTTTTATTTCCATACCAATATTAAAGTTATAATTTTGATATGAAATTTTAGAATAACCTGTCATACTTCTCATATAGTAACCTCTTTATTTTTAAGATTATATCAAAATAGGCGACAAGAGTCGCCTATTTTTTTATTGTTCTTCTTTAACTTCTTTTGGGATTATATGTTTATATTTTATATAACCAGTTCCTGCTGGAATCTTTTTCCCAATAATTACATTTTCTTTTAATCCTTCAAGATAATCTTCTTTTCCTTCTATAGCGGCATTAGAAAGAACTTTCGTTGTCTCTTGGAATGATGCTGCTGAAATGAAACTTTCTGTATTAACTGCAGCTTTAGTTATACCTTGTATAACTGGTTCATACTGAATTAATTTTTTATTTTTTGCTTTTAATTCTTCATTTTCTAAGTCTACTATTCTCTTTTCAACTACTTCATCTTCTAATAATAATGAAGATCCAGAATTAATAATTTTTACTTTTTTAAACATTTGTTTTACTATAATTTCTATATGTTTATCATTTACTGTAACACCTTGATCTCTATATACTTGTTGAACTGATTCTAGTATAAATTGTTCTGCTGCTACAAGACCCTTTATGTTCAATACATCATAAGGAGAAATAGCACCATCTGTTATTTTATCTCCAGATTTTACTAGCATACCATCTGTTACAACTAAGTGATCCCCTACAGAAACTAAGTATTCTTTAAATGTTTCTACATCATTAACATCTCTAACTATTAAAATTCTCATTCCTTTTTTCTTTTTATTAGTTATTTCTACTTTACCATCTATTTCTGTTAACAGTGCTTTTCCCTTAGGATTTCTTGCTTCAAATAATTCTTGTACTCTTGGAAGACCACCAGTGATATCTTTAGTTCCTTCCCCTTCTTTTATAAGCTTAGCAATAACTTGTCCTGTTGTTACTTTTTCCCCTTCGTGAACCATCATATAAGCCCCAAATGGAATTGGACAACTTGCTTTTACTTCTTTGTTTTCATCTAATATTACTAATCTTGGGTTACTATCTCCTGACTCTACAGGTTTTACTGCTAAGTATTCTGTAACTCCATATTTTTCATCATAGTTTTCTTTTATAGTAATCTCTTTAAAAGCAACTACACCATCTTGGTCACAAATAATAGGAATATGATATGGATTGACGTTTGCCAATACATCTCCCTTATTTATTTTGCTTCCATCTTTTACTTTCAATACAGAACCAGAAGGAATTTCATGATCATTATTTTCTATAGAAACTTTTGCTGATTGACTTACAACAATTTCTTCTCCAGTTTCATTAATCAATACCTTCATATCTTTGAATTTAGCAATACCACTGTTATCAGCTCTTTTAGTTGTTGCTGAAGCAGTTGCCATAGCTACCCCACCTGTATGGAAAGTTCTCATTGTAAGTTGTGTTCCAGGTTCTCCTATTGACTGAGCAGCAATAACTCCAACTGCTTCCCCTTCTAGGACCTCTTGATGATTTGATAAATCCATACCATAACATTTTTTACAAACACCCTTTTCCAATGAGCAAGTTAGTGGTGATCTTATTTTTATTTTTTTTATTTCTAACTCTTGAATCTTAGCAATTAATTCTTTATTTATTAAAGTGTTTCTTGTGGCTATTACTTCTTTATCAACAATTAAATCTTCTGCTAAAACTCTTCCATTTATTCTTTCTGCTAATGTTTCTATAACTTTTCCTTCAGAAATCAAGTCTGAAACTTCAATTCCTTCATGAGTTCCACAATCTTCTGCGTTTACTATTACTTCATGAGAAATATCAACTAATCTTCTTGTTAAGTATCCTGAATCGGCTGTTCTTAAAGCTGTATCAGCTAATCCTTTTCTAGCTCCATGAGATGACATGAAAAATTCTAATACAGTTAACCCTTCACGGAAGTTAGCTTTAATAGGTACTTCTATTATTCTTCCTCTTGTATCGGCCATGTTTCCTCTCATTGCTGCTAGTTGTCTCATTTGTTGAACAGATCCTCTGGCTCCTGAAGTTGCCATCATATAAACTGGGTTGAATTCATCTAGACCATTCATCATTGCATCTGTAACATCTTGAGTAGCTTTTGCCCATACAGATATTGTTTTTCTATATCTTTCTTCGTTTATGATTTTTCCAGCTTTGTATTCTTCTTCTATACTTGTAACTTCTTTATCTGCTTCTTCTAAAATTGCTTTTTTTGATTCAGGAATTTCTAAATCTTCTATTCCTACAGAAACACCAGCAAATGTAGAATAATGATATCCAAAGTTTTTAACTTTATTTATTATTTCAGCTGTTACTGTAAATCCAAATCCATCATATAAGTCTGCAATTAATTTTTTTAAAGGTCCTTTTCCATAAGTTAAAGTATAATCTCTTATTTCTTCTGGTAATATTTCTCCAAACAGAACTCTTCCTGGAGTTGTTGTTACTAACTCTCCATTTATTCTAACTTTTATAATTGAATGTGTTTCTATTACACCATTTTCATAAGCTGTCAATACTTGAGCTTTATTTGAAAATTGTTTTCCTTCCCCTTTACATCCTGGTCTATCTTTAGTCATGTAATAACATCCCATAACCATATCTTGACCTGGAACTGCTATTGGTTGACCATTTGAAGGAGCAATTATATTATTTGGAGCTAACATTAATAGTTTAGCTTCCATTATAGCTTCTGGAGATAGCACTAAATGTACTGCCATTTGGTCTCCATCGAAATCTGCATTAAAGGCTGAACATACTAATGGATGTAATCTTATAGCTTTTCCTTCTATTAACACTGGTTCGAAAGCTTGAATTGATAATCTATGTAAAGTTGGGGCTCTATTTAATAAAACTGGATGTCCTTTTATTACATCTTCAATAACGTCCCAAACTTTATCATCTGCTTCTTCAACTAATTTCTTAGCTGTTTTTATGTTAGTCGCTAGTTCTCTTTTAACTAACTCTCTCATAATAAAAGGCTTATATAATTCTAACGCCATTTTTTTAGGAATTCCACATTGATCCATTTTTAAAGATGGTCCTACAACGATTACTGATCTTGCAGAATAATCAACCCTTTTCCCTAGTAAATTTTGTCTAAATCTTCCTTGTTTCCCTTTAAGCATATCTGACAATGATTTTAATTCTCTGTTATTTTGAGCAACAACAGGTTTTCCTCTTCTACCATTATCAATTAGAGCATCCACTGCTTCTTGAAGCATTCTTTTTTCATTTTTTACAACTATCTCTGGAGCTTTAATTTCTAATAATTTTTTAAGTCTATTATTTCTATTTATAACTCTTCTATATAAATCATTAAGATCTGAAGTTGCAAATCTTCCACCATCTAACTGAACCATAGGTCTTAAGTCAGCAGGTATAACTGGTACATTTTTTAATATCATCCAAGCAGGTTGATTCCCTGATTCTAAAAAATCTCTAACAATTTTTAATCTCTTTGCTACTTTTTTTCTTTTTTGACTAGAAGTTACTTCGTCTAAATCTTTTTCTAAACTTTCTTTAATAGCAACTAAGTCTAAGTCCTCTAGTAATCTTAAAATAGCTTCTGCACCCATTTTAGCTTCAAAGGCATTTTTGTACATTTGTTTAAATAATTTGTATTCTTTTTCATTTAAAATCTTCCCTACAGGTAAAGATTCTTCAGAACTTTTTATAACAACATATCTAGCAAAATAAAGAACTGATTCCAATTCTTTAGGTGAAATTCCCAATACTAATGCCATTTTATTAGGAGTTCCTTTTGAATACCAAATATGAGATACTGGGGCAGCTAATGCTATATGCCCCATTCTTTCTCTTCTAACTTTTGATTTAGTTACTTCTACACCACACTTTTCACAAACAAGACCTTTATATCTCATTCTTTTATATTTTCCGCAAGCACATTCCCAATCTTTACTTGGTCCAAATATTCTCTCACAAAATAAACCATCCATCTCTGGATTCAGTGTTCTATAATTTATTGTCTCTGGTTTCATTATTTCCCCATGAGACCATTCATAAATCTTTTCAGGCGAAGCAAGTTTTATTCTTATTTTTTCAAAACTTTTTATTCCCATATTAAATATAATGCCTCCTTAATCGAGATAAAGTTCTTACACTTTATATTATTATCTAAATTATAATTGATAAATTATCTTATTTTTCTGACGACTGTTCTTTTTCTTCCATAGAACCTAAAGAAAACTCTGTTATTGTTTCTTCTTTATTATGATCTTCGTCAACATTTATAATATTTCCTTCTTTATCAAATAACTCTATATCAAGTGCTATAGCTCTAAATTCTTTTAACAAAACTTTAAATGATTCTGGTAAACCTGCCTCAGGCATATCTTCACCTTTTACTATAGCTTCATAAGTTTTTGTTCTTCCATTAATATCGTCTGATTTAACTGTAAGCATTTCTTGTAATATATTAGAAGCTCCATAGGCTTCTAAAGCCCATACTTCCATTTCTCCTAGTCTTTGACCACCAAATTGAGCTTTTCCTCCAAGTGGTTGTTGAGTAACTAAAGAGTATGGTCCTATTGCTCTTGCATGCATTTTATCTTCTACTAAATGATGCAATTTTAACATATACATTATTCCAACTGTTACTTTGTTGTCAAATGCTTCTCCATTCCTTCCATCATAAAGTGTTACTTTACCACTTCTAGAATATCCTGAACTTTCTAAACGATCTTTTATTTCCATTTCTGTAGCACCATCAAAAACTGGTGTCGCTACATATCTTTTATCTTTTTCTGGAATTTTTTGTAATGCTAGTCCCAAATGTACTTCTAGTACTTGTCCAATATTCATACGAGATGGAACCCCTAATGGATTTAACACTACATCTAAATGAGTACCGTCTGCTAAAAATGGCATATCTTCTGCTGGTAAAACTCTAGATACAACCCCTTTATTCCCATGACGACCAGACATTTTATCTCCAACAGTTATTTTTCTTTTTTCAGCTACAAAAACTCTTATAACTTTATTTACACCAGCTTTTAAATCATCTCCATTTGCTCTAGATAATTCTAAAACTTCAACAACTGTTCCTTTTGATCCATGTGGCATTTTTAGAGAAGTATCTCTAACATCTCTAGCTTTTTCTCCAAAAATAGCTCTTAATAACTTTTCTTCTGCTGGTGGTTCAGTTTCTCCCTTAGGAGCTGTTTTTCCAACTAATATATCCCCAGCTTTAACTTCCGCTCCAACAACAATTACTCCATTTGCATCTAAGTTTCTTAAAGCTTCTTCTGAAACATTTGGAATTTCTCTTGTTATTTCTTCGTCACCTAATTTTGTATTTCTTGCTTCTATTTCATATTCTTCTATATGGATTGATGTAAACACATCATCTTTTCTTAATCTTTCTGAAATTAAAATCGCATCTTCGTAGTTATAACCTTCCCAAGGCATAAATGCCATTAGAATATTTCTACCTAACGCTAAATCTCCGCCTTTAGTTGCTGGTCCATCAGCAATTACTGTTCCAGTTACCACTTTTTCACCTAAATCAACAATAGGTTTTTGATGTAAACACATTGCTTGGTTTGATCTTTCATGGTTTAATAATTTATATGAATATTCTATGCCATCTACTGACATGATCTTTATTAAGTTTGCATCTACATAAGAAACAGTTCCTTCAACATCACTTGTTACTACTGCTCCTGAATCCACTGCTACTTTTCTTTCCAACCCTGTTCCTACATATGGAGCTTCTGTTCTAAGTAATGGAACTGCTTGTCTTTGCATGTTTGATCCCATTAACGCACGATTGGCATCATCATGTTCTAAGAAAGGTATTAATCCTGCTGAAACTGATACAACTTGTTTAGGAGAAACATCCAAGTAATCTGCTTTTTGACCTGGAACTTGAACTATTTCATGTCCAAATCTACAAGTAACTTCTCCTTCTAAAACACCATCTTCAGATATTTTTGTATCTGCTTGTGCAATAAATAGACCATCTTCTTCATCTGCTGCTAAATAAACTACTTTATCAAATTGAGCAACACCATTTTCTATTTTTACAAATGGAGTTTCTATAAATCCGTAACTATTTACTTTTGCATATATAGCAAGAGAACCGATTAATCCAATGTTTGGTCCTTCTGGAGTTTCTATTGGACAAACTCTACCATAATGTGAATCATGTACGTCTCTTACTTCAAACCCTGCTCTTTCTCTCGAAAGACCTCCAGGTCCCAATGCTGATATTCTTCTTTTGTGAGTTAATTCTGCCAATGGATTAGACTGATCCATAAATTGAGATAGTTGACCTGATCCAAAGAAGTCTAAAATTAATGCATTTAAAGGTCTTGTATTCAATAAAGATTGAGATGATAAAGTCTCAGCGTCTTGTATTGTCATTTTTTCTTTAACCATTTTAGACATTTTTGTTAATCCTGTTCTAATTTGCATTAATAGAAGTTCTCCAACACCTCTTATTCTTCTATTACATAAATTATCAATATCATCTGTATGCCCTTCTCCATTGAATAAGTCCATTATAATTTCAACAGTTCTAGTAATATCTTCTTTTGTTAACAATACTTCTTCTTCATCTACTTTTAAACCTAATCTCTTGTTTAATTTATATCTTCCAACAGGTTCTAAGTCATATCTTTGTGGATTGAAGAACATTTGTCTTATTAATGATTTAGCAGAATCTACAGTTACTAAATCACCTGGTCTTAATTTCTTAAACACTTCTGTTACTGCTTCTTCTTTAGATGTTGTAGCATCATTTAATAAACTATTTGCTAAAACTTTTTCTCTTGGAGTTACTTTATAGATTGTAATACTTAAAACTTTGTTTTCTATTAAATTCATTATAAGTTCTTCATCTACAATAGATTGAGCTTCTCCAATGAATTCTCCATCTTCTTCATTTAAAATATCTTCTTTTAAGAAACTTCCTTCAATTTCTAATTTTAAAGCATCTACTAATTCTTGTTTATCTTTATATTCTTCATAATAAGTTGTTAAATCTAATTCTTTAGTTTCTAAAAACTTTTCCATAATTTCTTCGTTTGTATTAAAGAAATCAATAGCTTTTAAAAACACTGTAGCTAATACTTTTTTCTTTCTATCAATCTTAACATTTAAAAAATCATTTTTATCAGTTTCAAATTCTAACCAAGTTCCTTTATAAGGTATAATTTTCCCTACAAATAAATCTTTTCCTATTTGTAAGTTTGTATCCTTATCAAATGAAACTCCTGGAGATCTATGTAACTGTGATACAACTACTCTTTCAGCTCCGTTTATTATAAATGTTCCTCTTTTTGTCATTAAAGGAACTTCTCCGAAATAGACCAAACTTTCTTGTATCTCATTTCCACTTTTTTTATTTGTTAATCTTAATCTTACTTTTAATGAAGCTGAATATGTTTTACCTCTTTTTTTACATTCTAATTCATTATTTAAAGGCGGCTCAGCATCATGTAATTCATATGAGATATAATCTAATTGAATATCTCCATTAGAAGACTCTATTGGAAACACCTCTCTAAAAGCAGACTCTAAACCCTTATCTTCTCTTGATAATGGATTGTTTTTTGATTGAATAAAATCTTCATAAGAATTCAATTGGAATTCAAGGAAGTGAGGCATCACACCTCTTTCTTGTATTTTTCCATAATTAAATCTTTCAACGAGTTTCCCCATTTACTCACACTCCTTCAACTTTTAATGTCAATACCTAACCTTTTGAAATTAATAAATAATTATTAATTTTAAAGGATTAAGTATCAACTACTAAAAAATTAAACACAACTTTATTGTAAAGATGATTAAAATAGGCACTCTTTCTGAGTGCCTATTTCTTTTTTTTTATACAAAATTTATGTATTAAATTAAACTATTTAACTTCTACTGTTGCTCCAGCAGCTTCTAATTTTGTTTTTAATTCTTCTGCTTCTTCTTTAGACACAGCTTCTTTAATCATTCCACCGTTATCTGCTAATGCTTTTGCATCTTTTAAACCTAAACCAGTTATTGCTCTAACTTCTTTGATAACTGCTATTTTTTTAGCTCCTGCTGAAACTAACTCTACGTTAAATTCAGTTTTTTCTTCTGCTGCTGCTGCTCCACCTACTGCTGCTACTGCTACTGGAGCCGCTGCTGTTACTCCAAAGTGTTCTTCTAGAGTAGTTACTAATTCTCTTAATTCTAGTACTGACATAGCTTCTAAGTCAGCTATAAATTGTTCTTTATTGAATGCCATTTTATTTTTCCTCCTAATTTTTTATTAATTTTAATTTTTATTCTGCAGATTCTTCTTTTTTATCTGCAATTGCTACTACACCATAAGCAAGTTTTCTTACTGGTCCTAACATTCCATTTAATATCATAGATAATAATTGATCTCTTGATGGTAAAGTTGCTAGTTCCAAAACTTCTTCTACAGAAACTCTTTTCCCAGTTAAATATCCACCTTTGATGTTAAATATTTTTGATTTTACATTTGCTTTAGATACTTCATGCATAACTTTAGCCGGAGCTACAACGTCATCATATCCAAATGCAAATGAAGTAGTTCCTTCTAAAACATCATCAAAAGAATCTTCAACTCCTGCTTCTTTAAGAGCTATTTTAAATAATCTATTTTTAGCTACTAAATATTCTCCACCTGATTCTCTTAAAGATTTTCTAAGTTGAGTTTCTTCTTTAACTTTTATTCCCTCATAGTCAACAAGAACTATAGATTGTGCTCTTTTTATTTTTTCAACAAGTAATGCTACTGCTTCTTTTTTTGCTTGATTTGCCACTTCATTTCACCTCCTCTTTTTTTAAAAAAAATACCTTCGTGCCATTTTAAAGTGGAACGAAGGTTGTAATCTTGCAATGAGGTCTATGAATACCTGATTCCAACCTCGGTGGGATTTACTATCTTTTCACCCACTGTCTTTAGTTTGGATTTATATTAAATTTTTATCCAACAAAACATTATACTCTATCAAAGATTTTTTTTCAAGAGTTTTTTGATTTTATCCTATTTCTTTTACTACTAAAGCTGGATCTAATTTAAGACCAGGTCCCATAGTTAATGAAATTGCTACTGTTTTTAAATATTGACCTTTAGCATCTGAAGGTTTTAATCTGATTATTTCAGCCATGAAAGTTTTAAAATTTTCATATATTTTTTCATCTTCAAAGTTTACTTTTCCAATAGGAACATGAATAGATCCTAATTTATCTACTCTGAAAGCTAATTTACCTTTTTTAAATTCTGAAACTGCTCCTTCTATATTAGGAGTTACTGTTCCTGATTTAGGGTTAGGCATTAATCCTTTAGTTCCTAGAATTCTTCCTAATCTTCCTAATTTAGGCATCATGTCTGGAGTTGCTATTACTATATCAAAATCTAACCAACCTTGTTGGATTTTTTCTATATATTCTTCAGCTCCTGCATAATTTGCACCAGCGTTTAGTGCTTTTTCAATATTTTCCCCTTGAGTAATTGCTAGTATTTTAACATCTTTACCAGTTCCATGAGGTAAAACAACAGTTCCTCTTATTTGTTGATTTGCATGTCTAGGATCTACCCCTAATCTTAATGCAACTTCTACAGTTTCTAAAAAGTTTGCTGTTTTTGTTTTTACTACAGTTTCTAATGCTTCTTTTACATCATATAATTTTGTACTATCTACTAGTTTCGCAGCTTCTATATATTTTTTTCCTCTATGTTTTGCCATCTTTTAATTTTCCTCCTTCTGTGGTCAATGGATTTTATCCTACCACTTAATATCTCAAAAGATTAAGACTAATCTTCTATTTTTATTCCCATAGATCTTGCTGATCCTGCTATTATCTTCATTGCAGCTTCTATTGACCCAGCGTTTAAGTCAGGCATTTTAGTTTCTGCTACTTCTTTTAATTTTTCTTTAGTTATTGTTCCTGCTGTTTCTGTTAATGAATTTCCAGCAGCTTTAGATATTCCTGCTGCTTTTTTCAATAAATCAGATGCAGGAGGAGTTTTCATGATAAATGTAAATGATCTATCATTATAAACTGATATTTCTACTGGAATTATCCAACCAGATTTATCTTGAGTTTTTGCATTAAATGCTTTACAAAATTCCATTATATTTACACCGTGTTGTCCTAAAGCTGGACCAACTGGTGGTGCAGGATTAGCTTTCCCTGCAGGTAATTGTAACTTTATTATTTGAATGATTTCTTTTGCCATTTTTTTATTACACCTCCAAAATGTTGTGGTACTAATGATTTTTCTCCCACTAGACTAGACCAAATCTAATCTTCTTTTTCTACATCAGTAATGTTTACTTCAACTGGAGTCATTCTTCCGAACATCTCAACCATTACTTTAACTTTTTTATTTTCTAGATTAATTTCTGCTACTTTTCCTTTTTGATTTGCAAATCCTCCATCTAGAAGAGTTACATAATCTCCTATTCCAAAGTCCACAGCAACTAATTCTGAATCTTCATTTTCACTATTTTCCAAACTATATCCAATAACTCTAAATATATTTTCTACTTCATAATCTTCCATAGGTATAGGATCTGAACCAACACCTACAAATCCAGTGACACCGTTAGTATTTCTAATTATATACCAAGCGTCTGAATCAACTTTATAATTAATTCCTTCTTCACTTTCTTCTCTAGTAGTAAACATATTTAACATCACGTATCCTGGAAATAATTTTCTACTAATAACTTTCTTTTTTCCTCTTCTAAGTTCAACTGATTGTTCTTCTGGAACTAAAATATCAGTAACAATTTCATTCATTGATAACGCTTCTATTTTTTGTTCTAAATCAGTTTTTACTTTTTTTTCATATCCTGAATAAGTGTGTATCATAAACCACTTTTTTTCTACAACTGTCTTCATTTTATTGTCCTCCGAATAGAGATACAAGTATCTTTAAAAGTCTTAAAGCAACCATATCAAAAACTCCCAAATATATGCTCAATAAAACACTCATAGCTAAAACCCACACAGTTGCGTGTTTTATTGCCTTTTTTTTCGGCCATTCTACTTTTGAGTATTCCATCTCTACATCTTTTAACAATTTCATAGTTTTCCCACCTTTTTAATTTAATAAAAATGGCAGGTCAAGAGGGACTCGAACCCACAACCCTCGGTTTTGGAGACCGATGCTCTACCAATTGAGCCATTGACCTGCATGTTGATAACTATTAACTTTTTCTAAATCTTACTTCTTAGTTTCTTTATGTAATGTTTCTTTGTTACACCATTTACAATACTTATTTAATTCTAATCTTTCTGTAGTATTCTTTTTGTTTTTTGAAGTACTGTAATTTCTTCTTTTACATTCTGTACATTCTAATTGAATATTTACTCTCAACTTATACACCTCCATTTACTTACCGGATATTTTTTAATCCTCCCATACTTTATTGTATGGTAATAGAGCTTTTAATGATTCTAGTTTAATTAAGACTAAAAGATTATACCTCTTATTTCTATATCTGTCAAGCTTTTTTTTATGTATCTTTTTGTAATTAAAAAAAGCAACCTTTTGATTGCTTTAAATTCATATGGCGCTTCTTGTTGGACTTGAACCAACGACAACACGATTAACAGTCGTGCGCTCTACCAACTGAGCTAAAGAAGCATTATATTATTAAAGATTGGCAAGTACTTATCCTCCCAGAGGGCTGCCCCCCAAGTACTTTCAGCGTTTATGAGCTTAACTTCTAGGTTCGGTATGTTACTAGGTGTACCCTCATAGCTATTCTTGCCAATCATTATT
>NZ_WJWY01000013.1 GCF_010367435.1 Fusobacterium sp. IOR10 | reverse complement strand
TCACATCCTTTCTTTTGGTGTCGCAACTTAATTGTAACGGATTTTTTTATTTGTCTCAATTTTTTTTTGCAAAAAATAAAGGCATTAGTATTTTTACAAATACCAACACCAAATATTATAGACCCATTTTAATTAACCTCTAGACATTTCCTCTAATCTTGCAATTCTATCTGAAGTTGCAGGATGAGTGGAAAATAATTTAGCCATTTTTTCCCTAGAAGAAAAGGGACTGATAATAAACATATTTTCAGTGGCAGGATTAACTTTCATAGGATTAGTACTAACTCCAATTTCTAGTTTTCTAAGGGCTCTAGCTAGGAATAAAGGGTTTCCACTTATTTTAGCACCATATTCATCAGCTTTGTACTCTCTAGTTCTAGAAATAGCCATCTGAACAAGCATGGCAGCTATTGGAGCAAAAATAGCAACTCCTATTAAAGCAATGGGATTTTCCCTATCATCATCTCTTCCTCCAAATATTGCAGCCCATTTGGCCATATTAGCAAGAAAGGCAATTGCCCCAGCAAAGGTAGCAGCAACAGTTCCAATAAGTATATCCCTATGTTTAACATGTCCAAGTTCATGAGCAATAACCCCTGAAAGTTCATTGTCATCTAAGATATTAAGAAGGCCAGTTGTAACAGCTACAGCAGCATTCTCAGGATTTCTTCCTGTTGCAAAGGCATTTGGCTGTGAAGAATTAATTCTATAGACCTTAGGCATTGGAAGATTTGCCCTTTTAGTAAGTCCTTGGACTAATTTATAAACATCTGAATTTGTAGAAACAGGTGTAGCTTTATACATTTTAAGAACCAGTTTATCACTATACCAATAAGAGATAAAATTTCCAACTCCTGCAAAAAGTAGAGCTATTATAGTTCCTTGTCTACCTCCAAGTGCATTACCAATAGCCATTAGAATAAAAGTCATCACAGACATTAGTAAAAAAGTTTTAATTGTTTTCATTTTTCCTCCTTGTTTTGTAATTTATTTTTAGTTTGTATAACCTTTAAAATTTATGTATAATTAGGTTAACACTATTATAACATAGTATAATAATATTAAGATGGAAAAATTTAATGAAAAGGTGGAAAAATGTATAAGAATAAATATATAAAGGGAGTTATAGATATAGGGACAAATTCTTGCAGATTGTTTCTAGGAAAGGTGGAAGAAAAAGAAGGGAAAATTAGAATTTTAGAGAAAATATATAAGGAGACAAGAATAACAAAACTTGGGAACTTTATAGAAAATGATTCAAGTATCAATGTATCTGGAATTAACAAACTAATTGAGATAATTAAATATTATAATAAAAAAATAGAAGAGTATAAATGTGAAAAGGTAGTTGTTTTTGCAACTTCAGCCATTAGAGAAGCAAAAAATAAAGAGGAAATTAAGAAAAGAATATTTACAGAAACTAATTTGAGAATAAATATAATAACAGGTAATGAAGAGGGAAAAATGACCTCTTTAGGAACTAGTTCAGAGTTTAAAGGAAAGATTCTTCTTATGGACATAGGGGGAGGAAGTACTGAATTTATTTTTGGAGATTTGGAAAATATAGAATATATTAAAAGTTTTAAATTAGGTGCAGTTAGAGAAACTAGAAAATATTTTCAAAATGATAACTATGAAAAAATAAATGAATTTCAAGAGGATGTTGAAAAAAATATAAAAGAAATAGAAAAATTTAAGGATAAGGATTTTACATTTGTTGGAGTAGCAGGAACCATTACAACAAATGTAAGTGTTTATGAAAAAATGATAAACTATGACACAACTAAGGTCCATAAATATAGATTAACTAGAAAAAATTTAGAGGACAATTTAAAACTATTCTTAAGTAAAAATTTAGAAGAAAGAAAAAAAATCGTAGGGCTTCAAGCTGAAAGAGGAGAAAATGTTGTAACTGGAACTTTAATAATTTTAAAAGTTATGTCTTTATTAAATAAAGAGGAGATAGTGGCATCTGAATGTGATGGACTAGAGGGAGCAATGATAACTTTAGATAATTAGTGGAGGTATATAAATGAAATCAAAAAAAATAAGTTTGAAATTATATACTACAATAATATTTATGTTTTTATTTCAAATATTATATTGTGAGAATGCTCAAGGAAGAAAAAAAACTGATAAAATTCTATTTATCAGCTCCTATTCCTATAACTGGGTATCAGTACCAAAGCAATTAAAGGGATTTTCTGAAAATATAGATGATTGTATAAATATCGATTATATATTTATGGATACTAAGGAATTTAAATATTCAGAAATAAAAGAAGATATTGATTTCCAAGTTGAAAAAAAAATGAAACATTATAAGGATTATAAGGTTATTATAGCAGGGGATGACAATGCCCTAGATTATGTTTTAGAAAGACAGAAAAAATATTTTTTAAATAAACCAATAGTTTTTTTAGGAATAAATGATATTGAAAGAGGAATGGAAGCTAGTAAGGATCCCTTAATAACAGGGGTACTTGAAAAATATTACTGTAAAAGCACCTTGGACATAGCTAAGGAAATATTTCCATTTGGGAAAAGAGTAGTAGCTATAGTTGATGATACTAAAACATCTGATGGGTCTAAGAGTCAATTAATTAGAGCTTTAGGAGATTTTAAAAATATGAGTATATCTTATATAAATACTTCTCAGCTTACTTTAGAAGAAATACAGAAAAAATTATCAAATTTAAAATTAGGAGAAGATATACTTGTTTTTTTAGATTTTAATAACGATAGAGAAGGAAATAATTATAATGTGAAACAAGCTAGTACAATTATGTCTAAAAATTCCTCTGTACCTGTCTTTAGAACTGATACAGGAATTGAATTTGGACTTTTAGGTGGAACTATTATAGATTTTGAAGAAATGGGTGATAAGGCAGCACTTATGGTTAATAGAATTTTAGCTGGGGAAAGTGCTAAAGATATAGATGTTCAAGTATGCGAGCCTAAAACAGTAATAAATTATGAAGTGTATAAAAAATTCAATTTAAAATTAAAGGATGAAATAAAAGATAAGATTAATTTTATAAATAAACCTAAATCATTTGTAGAGGAACATTCAACTTCTATAATTTATGTTTTGCTATTAATTATAATTATTTTTAGTATTTCAATAGCTAAAATTTACTATAATAATTTAATTAAACAAAAAAAATTAACAGAAAATGCCAAACTTAAAACAGAGGCTAAAAGTGATTTCTTAGCAAATATGAGTCATGAAATAAGAACTCCCATGAGTTCCATAATAGGTCTTACAGAACTAATTAATATAGAGTTAAAGGATGATAAAAATAATAAAGTTAAAGAATATTTGAAAATAATACAAGAATCTTCCAGTCTATTATTAAAATTAATAAATAATGTTTTGGATATTTCAGCAATAGAAACTAATAAAATAAAATTGTCAATTGAACAGTTTAATATAAGAGAAATAGAGTCATATATTAATAACATGTATTTATACCAATGTGAAAAAAAGGGTATAAACTTAAATATTGAATATACAAATATAGTTAATGAACAATTAAAGGGAGATATTTTTAGAATAAATCAAGTTCTTTTAAATTTAATTAGTAACTCATATAAATTTACTGAAAAGGGAGGAAGAATAGACTTAAAAATCAGTGAATATAAAAGGGAAACAGGTGAAATTAAACTTAAATTTATGATTAAGGATACAGGATGTGGAATGAGTGAAGAATTAAAGGACAGATTATTTCATAAATTTGAACAGGAATCTTGTGATACTGCTAGAAGATACGGAGGTAGTGGACTTGGCCTTTCTATAACAAAGAGCATGATTGAACTAATGGGTGGAAAAATAAAAGTAAAAAGTGTTAAGGATAAGGGGACAATTTTTATTGTGGAATTATTCCTAGAAGAGGGGAATAAAATAAAAGAGGAAAAATCATCTATTGATTATGTAACTAAATATAATTTTTCAGGGAAAAAAATACTTGTTGCAGAGGACAATGAAATAAATGCAATGATAATAAGAAAAATATTAGAAAATGTTGGAATAGAAGTGGAAGTTGCTGAAAATGGGAAAATTGCCCACAATAAATTTATGGAAAAGGGGAATAAATATTTTGATTTAATTTTAATGGATATAAAAATGCCAGAAGTTGATGGGTATGATGGAACTAAATTAATTAGAGAATCAAAACTAGATTATTCTAAAAAAATAAAAATCTATGCAATGACAGCAGATGCTTTTTCAGAAACAGTGAAAAGGTGTTTAGAAGCAGGAATGAATGGGCATATATCAAAGCCAATAACTCCTAAAGATTTATATGAATTGTTACAAAATATGCTATAATAACGTATAAATATTTAAAATATAAGGGGGATGTACATGAAATTTTTACTAAATAGATGTTCAGTAGGTGGTTGATCTAGTAAGATAGGACCAGAGGTTCTTTCTAAAGTACTAAAAAATATCCCAGTTAAAAAGGATGAAAATTTAATTGTAGGATATGATAAATCAGATGATGCATCAGTTTATAAAATAAATGAAGAAACAGCAATTATTCAAACCTTAGATTTCTTTACCCCTATGGTTGAAGATCCATATATTTTTGGACAAATAGCAGCAGCAAATTCCCTAAGTGATGTATATGCAATGGGGGGGAAACCAATAACTGCTATGAATATAGTTTGTTATCCAGAGAAGGAAGATATTCAAGGGTTAGAGGAAATAATGCAAGGGGGAGCTAAAAAAGTTCTTGAAGCAGGGGCAGTCCTAAGTGGTGGGCACTCTATTCATGATCAAGAGGCTAAATATGGACTTTCTATTACAGGGGTCTGTAATCCAAATAAAATATTAAAAAATTATGGTTGTGAAACAGGGGACGTTCTTATTTTAACAAAGCCCTTAGGAACAGGAATAATAACAACAGCTTCTAAAATAGGCGAAGCAACAGAGAATCAAATGAAAGAGATTATAAAAAATATGACAACTTTAAATAAATACGCTTCAGAAATAATGGTGAAATATCCAGTAACTGCCTGTACAGATATAACAGGTTTTGGATTTTTAGGACATCTTTATGAAATGGCAGCAGCTTCTGAAAAAACATTTATAATAGAAAGTGAGTTAATTCCATACTTAGATGGTGCAAAGGAATTTGCAAAGGAATTTTTTATAACAAGTAGTGGACAGAAAAATAGAAAATACTTAGAAGGACAGGTGGAATTTGATAATATTCCATTTTGGATGGAAGAAATATTATTTGACCCTCAAACTTCAGGGGGACTTCTATTTTCAGTTTCTTCAATTTATTTAAGGGATATTATGGAAGAATTATCCAAGTTGGATATAAAATCCTCTGTTGTTGGAACTGTGGAAGATGCTAGTGGGAAAAAAATAATAGTGAGGTAAATTATATGAAGAAAGATTTACTAAAAAAATTACCAAAAGTTGATTATTTACAAAATGTAGAGTCTTTAAAAAAAATAAAAGAAGATATTAGTAACTATGATTTTTTACAGTGTATAAAAGATAGTATAGATAAATTTAGACAGGATATTTTACAAGAAGAAATAAAAGATTTTACACAGGTACAAATAATAGAAGATATAAAACTTAGAATTGAAAAAAAATCCAAGGAAAAAATAGTAAAGGTTATAAATGGAACAGGTACAATAATCCATACAAACTTAGGTAGAAGCATATATTCAAAGGATATTGGAAATAAAATATATAACATACTTACCTCATATAACAACCTAGAATATAACATCAATGAAGGAAAAAGAGGAGATAGGTATTCAAATTTAGAAAAATTAATATTACAGGTAACAGGGGGAGAAGCAGCCCTTGTTGTAAATAATAATGCAGCAGCTGTACTCCTTTGTTTAAATGAATTTGCAAATGGAAAGGAAATTATAGTTTCAAGGGGAGAATTAGTAGAAATTGGAGGATCCTTTAGAATACCTAAAATAATGGAATTTTCAGGGGCAAAACTAGTTGAAGTTGGAGCAACTAATAAAACCTATATAGAGGATTATTTGGAAAAAATAAATGAAAATACTAGAATTTTAATGAAGGTACACACTTCAAATTATAAAATACAAGGATTTACCCATGAAGCTTCCAAGGAAGAAATAGCTAAATTAGCTAGGGATAAGAACCTAATTTCAATGGAGGATTTAGGAAGTGGGAATTTTATAAATTTTTCAAAATATAATATAGTAAATGAACCTACAGTTTTTCAAAGTATTGAATCAGGTATGGATATTATAACTTTTAGTGGGGATAAGCTCTTTGGTGGATCCCAAGCTGGAATAATAATTGGAAAGAAGAAATATATAGATAGGCTGAAAAAAAATCAATATTTAAGAACCATAAGAATT
This sequence comes from Fusobacterium sp. IOR10, assembly GCF_010367435.1. Lineage (NCBI taxonomy): Bacteria > Fusobacteriati > Fusobacteriota > Fusobacteriia > Fusobacteriales > Fusobacteriaceae > Fusobacterium > Fusobacterium sp. IOR10. The sequence goes on along the minus strand of NZ_WJWY01000013.1, from coordinate 53,024 downwards.
GATAAACTTACAGTTGCAATATTAGAGTCTGTATTTGAAATATATTTAAATAAAAATGAAGCAGTAAAAAAAATACCAACATTAAAAATGATAACAGAAACAAAGGAAGAAGTTTTAGGTAGATGTAAAGTAATGAGTAATATATTATCTAAGTTTAAAATAGAGCATAGAATTATAGAAACTAAAGGGAATATAGGGGGAGGGTCAATGCCCCAAGAGGAAATAGATAGTTATGGTATAGAATTTCAAATGGAAAAGGGAAGTGTTTTAGAAAAATTATTTAGGAAAAATAAACTTTCAATTATTGGGATTATTAGAAATAATAAATTTATATTGGATTTAAAAACAATACAAGAGAATGATATAGAGGATGTTTGTAATAATGTTTTTCAAATCTATAAAAGAAAAGGACTAATATGAAAAATATAATAATAGGAACTTCTGGACATATAGATCATGGGAAAACAACGTTGATAAAACATATCACAGGGATAGACACAGATAGACTTCCAGAAGAAAAAAAAAGAGGAATGACAATAGATATTGGATTTTCATTTTTAGAAGAAGAGGGAAGGAAAATTGGGATTATAGATGTGCCAGGGCATGAAAAATTTATAAAAAATATGGTGGCAGGAGCATGTGGAATAAATTATTTGATACTGGTAATAGCCTTAGACGATGGGATAATGCCTCAAACTATTGAACATTTTAATATTTCAAAATTATTAGGTGTACAAAGGGGTATAATAGTTTTAACAAAAAGAGATTTAGTGTCAACAGAAAGGGTTCAAAGGGTAAAAACTGAAATAGAAAAAGAATTGAAAGGTTCTTTTTTAGAAGGGGCAAAAATATTTGAAACTTCAATTAATGATGGAGATTCCTATGAACAGGTAAGAGAGTACCTATTAAAGGACACATTAAATATATCAAAAAATTCTTCCAGTGAGATGGATTTTAAAATGTATGTGGATAGAAGTTTTTCAGTAAAGGGATTTGGAACTGTTGTAACTGGAAGCATATACTCAGGGGAAGTAAAGGTAAATGATATGTTAAATTTATATCCTCAAAACATTAAAATTAAAGTAAAGGGAATTGAGTCCCATGGAATTAAAATTGATAAATTAGATTCTGGAAATAGATGTGCTTTAAATATTGGGAATATAAATTCAAAGGATGTTAAAAGGGGAAACTTAATAACTAATAGTTCAAATTTGAAATCTTCAAATAGAATAGACATCTTTTTTTCTCCCCTTAAAAATAAAGTGTTAAAAAACAATCAGAGAATAAAAGTTTATATTGGAACAAATGAAATTATAGGAAGAATAAGTTTTTTTAAGGACAATAATTTTGCTCAAATAAAACTAGAAAAAGAAACATATTTACTAGAAGGAGATTTGGGAATTATAAGAAATTTTTCTTCTTCAGATACCCTTGGGGGAATTAGAGTAATTAATTTATTTGGAGAAAAAACAAAGAAAGATAATATAAATTATATAGATAAATTAAAAGATAGGGCTTTGGGAAAAAAAGAAGAGGTATTTTTATTAAATAAAGATAAAAACATTTATATTTCAAAGAAAGATTTAATAATTAGAATAGAAAAAATAATTTCATTTTTAAATTCATCCTTTGAAGGAAATAATTTACTAGGTGGAATATCAAAAATAGAAATAAAAAATAGATTTTTCCCTGAATTTGGAAATCTAGAATACAGAGCCTTACTAGAGGAAGATATTTTCCAAGAAAAGATAGAAGTTAATCTTACAATGATTAATTTAAAAAATAGGAAGATTAAATTAACTAAATTACAAAAAGAAATAAAGGAAAAAATATTTAAAATATATAAGGAAGGGAAATTTTCTCCTAAAAATTATCAATTAATAAAAAAAGATTTTTTAGAAGAAGAGGAATTTCAAAGGGTTCATAAATATATGTTTGAAAAAAACATGATAGTTATTTTAAATGATAATACCTTTATGTTAAAGGGGTTCTTTAAAGAAGCTGAAAAATTAATATTAAATTATATAATGGAACATGATAGAATAGAGCTTAGGGAATGTAAAGAATTACTAGGAACAAGTAGAGAAAGTGCAATATTAATTTTAGAGAAGTTAGATAAGTTAAGGATAACAATTAGAGATAAAAAATTTAGATATGCAAATAGGAGAGGGATTATGAAAAAAGTAAATGCAGTAGGCCAAATTTGTCCAATGCCTGTAATTATGACAAAAAAAGCTTTAAAGGAAATTTTAACTGGGGAAGTTGAAGTATTAGTAGACAACGAAACAGCTAAGGAAAATGTTGAAAAAATGGTAAAAGAAATGGGGCATACATATGTTGATTCTAAGGAAGACAACAATTTTAAAATTACAATAACAAAATTAGAAGAAAAAAAGAAGGAAGAAACAGATGAAGAGAATATAGTTGTTGTTTTAGCCTCAGATGAAATGGGTAATGGGGACAAAGAATTAGGGGATATTTTAATAAAGGGATTTATTTATTCTTTAACTGAAATGGAAAATTTACCTAAAACAATTGTTATGTATAATAAAGGAGTTATGTTATCCACTGTTAATGAAAATACAGTTGAAGATTTAAAAAAGCTAGAAACTATGGGAGTTGAAATTTTATCTTGTGGAACTTGTGTTAATTACTATCATGTACAAGATAAATTAAAGGTTGGAAGCCTAACAAATATGTATACTATAGTTGAAAGACAAATGAAGGCAACTAAAATATTGAGAGTTTAGAGGAAGGAAAAATGGAAGAAAAATTTATAATTGCTTCAGCAGATTCAACTCATTTGGTTATGCAATTAGAAAAGATATTTTTAGAAAATAAAATAAATTGTAGAATAATACCTTTGCCAACTGAAATTTCAGCTAACTGTGGTTTATCTATAAAATTAAAATTAGAAGATAAAGATAAGATTATAAATATATTAAAAGAAAGAAATGAAGAAATAAGCATTTTTTACGTGGAAAAAAATGGTTTTAAGAAGAAAATAGAGAAAATTTTATAAATTAAGGAGATGGAAGTGAGTATAAAAAAGAAATTAGTAATAGGTTTATTGTTTGCAATGACAACATTATCTTTTTCAAGTACAGTAAAGGCTGTTTATGATAATAAGGTTTCTCCAAATGTAAAAACTAATATAAAGTATAAGGGTAGTGATTTACCAAAACTTTTAGACTATGTTTTTATAAAAACAGTTACAGGAAATATTAGAAAAAAGCCAAGTACAGGATCAGGGATTATATTAAAAGCCCCTTTTAATTCAAAATTTAGAGCTTTAGAAAAAATTCAAGTTAGAAAAAGTATTTGGTACAAGGTACAAGTTGGAAATGAAATTGGTTATGTATCTGGTGGAATAGTTCATTTTAAACAATTTAGATTTGAAAAAATGCTTGGAAGCATAAAGGATTTAGAAACATTTATTAACGTTTCTAAGAAGAAAGGGTTGAAACTAGTATCCACTCATTCTTATAAACCTAATCCATATAATGAAGAAATGAACAGAAAAAAGGATAAATACGGAGTTTCTTTGGATCAAAATATTATTGGAATATACGAACCTGAAAATTTAGTATTACATGTTCCAGACAGATCTATAATGACAGTATTAAAAGAAGAGGGAAAATATGCAATGGTAGATGTTCAAGGGATAAAAGAATCACCTTTGAAAATAGAAAAAAGTTATATAACTAGTAATCCAAATATAGCTAAAGGTTTTAAGAAAGCTATAGTTGCAGATATAGAAAATCAAAACCTAGGTATGTTTGAAAAAATTAACGGTGAATGGACTTTAATATCTTATATTTATGGGAAAACAGGGTTAGAAAGCACTTTAGGTTTTGAAACACCAAGAGGTTCTTATGTAGTTCCAAATGTAAAGTATGAAATGGAATACAGAGATGTTTATGGTAGAAATTCAGGAATGGCAAGATACGCTATAAGATTCAGTGGTGGAGGATATCTTCATGGAACTCCCCTTGAATATGTGGAAAATAAGAACAAAGACTTTTTCCTAGATGAAAAGGAAAGAGGATTAGGAACTTATAAGGGAACAAGAAAATGCATAAGAAATACAGAGGAACATGCTAAATTTTTATTTGACTGGGTTTTAGAAGGTCAAAAAAGAAATATAAATTCTAACTATCAAAGACCTAAAGAAAATGTAATGTTTATTATATTTTAATTATTGGAGGAGTTATGTATGTATTAATAACAGGGGTAACTAAGGGAATAGGGCGTAGTCTAGCCTTGGAGTTTATTAACAGAGGGGATAAAGTTATTGGAGTATCAAGAACAGAAAAAGAACTTGAAACTATACAAGGGGAATTTCCTTTAAGTTTTATTCCAATTAGAGCAGACATAACAAATGAAAAGGAAATAGATGATATTTTTATAAAATTAAAAAATATGAAGATTTCAGTTGATCTTTTAATAAATAATGCAGGGGTAGGTTATATTTCAAATTTTTGTACCTTATCTTGGGAAAAAAATAAAAATATAATAGATTTAAATATAGTAGCCCTTACATATATGACACATAAATTTTTAAAGGAAGTAAAGGGAAATGAAAATAAGGGAATAATAAATGTTTCTTCAACAGGGGCGTGCCAAAGTGGTGGCCCACTATTTGCAACTTATTATGCTAGTAAATCCTATGTGAAATCATTTTCAAATGGTATCTCAGAGGAATTAAGAGATAGAAAAATAAGGGTAATGTGTCTTTTACCTGGACCAACTAAAACCAAGTTCAATGGAATGGAAAAAGCACAGGGTTTTTATATTATGGAAGCTTCCAATGTGGCTAAAATAGCTCTTAGGGACTATTTTAGAGGGAAGGAAATTTGTATTCCAGGAGTGATTAACAAGTTACTGGTTTTTATCTCAAATTTTATTCCTAGGAGATTTCAATTAAAAATGTTAAAAAGGATTCAAAATAAAAAATAAATGTTTCAAGGAGGGAATTATGATAGCAGTAATTGTAATACTTTTAGTAATTGCTTTTATAGTAATGTTATTTGTAGGTGTTTATAACAAGCTTGTAAAGGGAAGAAATTTTGTTGAGGAAGCCTTTTCAACAATAGATGCATATTTGAAAAAAAGATATGATCTTATTCCTAATTTAGTTTCAACAGTTAAAGGTTACAAGGATTATGAAGGAGAAACTCTAGAAAGAGTAATAGCAGCTAGAAATAGATATATGTCTGCTACAACTCCCTCAGAAAAAATAGAAAATGAAAACATGATTTCAGGAGCTTTAGGTAAGTTATTTGCTTTGAAAGAAGCTTATCCTGAGTTAAAAGCAAATCAAAATTTCATGAAATTACAAGATGAGCTTTCAAATATAGAAACTGATATTTTACAATCTAGAAAATATTATAATGGAACTGTAAGAAACTATAATACTAGTTGTGAAACATTTCCCAATGTAATAGTTGCTAATATGTTTGGTTTCAAAAAATCTCCATTCTTTAAAATAGAAAATCAAGAGGAAAAGAAAAATGTTAAAGTGGAGTTTTAGTTTATTTTTTCTTATAGTTAGTTTGGCCTTTGGAGATGGTGGCTATGTTATTAATAACTATAATGTTAATTTAAAAGTTAATGAAAAAAATGTATATTCAGTAAATGAGGACATAAATGTAAATTTTTTAGAAAGTAGAAGGGGAATATATAGAGTTATTCCAACAAAATTTAACAATAGAAAAATAAAATTAACAAATTTAGTTTCAAATGAAAAATCAAGCTATACAGATAAAGGTTCTTATATTTATTTGAGATTAGGTGATCCTAATATACATTTAACAGGTTTAAAGAAGTATAAAATTTCATATGATTATGATTTAGGATGGGATAAAAATTCAAAATATGATGAAGTTTATTATAATTTAATTGGAAACGATTGGGATACAGTTATAAAAAATGTTTCCTTTCATATTCAAATGCCAAAGGCCTTTGATCCTGAAAAAATAAACTTTACCCTTGGAAAATATGGAAGTACAAATACTAGTGGAGTTGTTTGGACTGTTAATGGTTTAGATATTAATGGTTATACTACAAGAGAATTAGCTCCTGGAGAAAGTGTTACTCTAGCTCTTCCATTGGAAGAAGGTTATTTCAATGTGGGAAATGCAAAGGCTAAATATTATATGTTGATTTTATTATTAGGATTAATATATATATCTGCTCCAATAATAGCTTACATATTCTATAAAAAATATAGTGATAAGAATGAAATTGTGGAAACAGTTGAATTTTATCCACCAGAAAAAATGAATCCAACAGAAATTGGATACTATATTGATAATAGAGTTGATTTAAAGGATATTACCAGTTTAATTATTTATTGGGCAAGTAAGGGATATTTAATAATAGAAGAAGTTGAAAAGAAAAATATGTTTTCAAAATCTTCTTTGAAATTTATTAAATTAAAGGAAATAGTATCAACAAATGAATATGAAAAATATTTATTTGATTCGTTATTTTCCTATGCTCAAGATAATGAAGTTAATGTAAATGATTTAAAAGATTCTTTTTATGAGCATATAAATAAGGCAGCTAAAATTTTTAAAATAGATTTAATAATGGGAAAGAAAACTGTTTATGTGCCTAAAATTTTAAAAATAGGAGATAAATTAAGGGTATTTTCAATACTAGCTATATTTTTAAGTACAATGTTCTTTTTTAATGAATATGGTCAGCCTGAAATTGAAAAATCCTTTATACTAATAATAGTAGTTTTAATATCATTGCTAACAACTCTTTATTTCACTGGGAAAATAAGAAAAAGAACAGAGTTTGCAAATAATGTTCTAGGAAGAGTCCTTGGATTCAAGAGATTTTTAACAGTTACTGAAAAGGATAAACTAGAAGCTTTAATAAAAGAAAATCCAAGTTATTTTTATGATATATTACCATATACAATAGTTTTAGGAGTAAGTGAAGTTTGGGCTAATAAGTTTAATGATTTAGTTACAACTCCTCCTAATTGGTATAGATCTAGTACAATGGGAAATACTTTTATGCTTTATATGTTTATGTCTAGTTTAAATCGTTCAATGGCAAGGGTGAATCAAGATATGATGTCTGCACCTAAAGCCCCATCTAACTTTGGTGGTGGAATGTCTTCAATGGGAGGAGGTTCTGCTGGTGGAGGAGCTGGTGGAGGTGGAGGAGGAAGCTGGTAAAGCTTTCTTAAAAGAAAAAATATAAAATTTAGTTCCTTCAGCTTTATGCTGGAGGAATTTTTAATTTTAATAAAAATAAATAAAAAGAGATGGGAATATAGTTGCAGTAGCAACTATATTATGATATCATGTAGTTTCTTGTGCAACTAAATTTATACATACTTCAGGAGGAATCATGATTAAACATCTAAAAGATTTAAAAATAACTTACTATCTATTGCTTATATTATTTGTAATAGTTTTTGTAATTTCAGCATTATTAGCATATTATACTCCCTATTCAGGAAGAGGATTTGTTGAATATGAATTATATCCTATTTCCAGTGAGATTAATGGAAAAATAGAAGAAATTTATGTGAAAGATGGACAGAAAGTTTCATTGAATCAAAAAATACTTAAGATAGATAATAATAAGCTTAAAATAAATTTACAAGAATTAGAATATAAATATAACATTGAAAAAGATCGTCTTTTTTCTTTAGATTATAAAATATTAGAGAGCAAAAAAGAAATAATCAAACTAAATAAAATATTAATAAATTCTAAAATTGATTATTCTAGATATGAAAAACTTTATTCAAAAAAATTAATTTCAGTTAGTGAATATGAAAAATATAAATTAAGTTATGAAACTTCAAAGGAGGAGTTTCAAATGGCTAAATTATCCCTTAAATCCTTTGAAATACAAAGGGGAGATATATCAAGTAAAAATAACTTTTTAAAGGTAATAGAATCCCAAATAAAAAAAGTGAAGAAAGATTTAAATAGTAGTATTGTAAAGGCTCCATTTCCAGGGGAAGTTTCAATTCATCAGCTGCGTAAGGGACAGATGATTTTTAATAATAAAAATTATGGATATATATATAATATTGAAAATTTGTCAGTTTATGTGGATTATATGGAAAAAAGTATAGTTAATCTAAGGGAAGGGGAAAAAACTTTAGTGGTTTTTGATGCAATTCCAGGAAAAATATTTACAGGACATATTAAAAAAGTAGGATTTTTATTGGAATCAGGATATACTTCCCCAGAAAAATTTCAAAGTATAAAGGAAAATACCCGTTGGATAAGAACTACAGGAAGAAATAGAGTTAAGATTGTTTTAGATGATAAATTACCTTTAAAAGTAAATATTAGTTCAGGATCAAAGGCAGCAGTTGCAGTTATTGATGAAAACAATAGATTTCTTTCTTTAATAACAACTTTATGGATGAAAATTGTAGCTATTATAAATTATATTTACTAGGAGATATTTTATGAATGAAGAAAAAGAATTGAAAGAATTATTTAATAGAATATTATTTGTGATTATTGTTGGATTAGTTGGAGCTCACTTGTCCCATTTTACAAATCCCTTTTTTATTTCTTTTCATTCTGTTATAATAATAATGTCTCTAAGAAGATATAATCTTAAGGTTTTACTTATAAGAATAGGGGTTATATGTGCTGGCTTAATTTTTGGACTTATTTTAACTGAAATTTTTCACTTGTTTCCCCAGTTACAAAATATAATAGTGTACACAATGTTTGTAACTACTTTAAAACTATTTTCACATAGGTATAAGGAAATGGATGTTTTTATGTTTAATTTTTGTTTCGTTTATGCTTCTATATTTGGAAGTTATTTGAAATCCACTTTTGAACTTGAAATTTTTCAATATTTTGGACAGTTATTTTGGGTGTTTATTTTAATAACAGTTACTTTTAAATTATTTCCAAGTAATTTAAAAGAAAAAGAAATGAAAACATTAAAAGAATCTAAAATTAAAATGTGGGAAATTCACTTTTTTGCATTTTTTCTTCTTTTGTTTTGGGATTTTTTCATGGTTTTTGAATGGAGGTTTGCTTTCTTTGCTTACGCATGTTTAATTGCTCTATTTAAAGGTTTTGATATGGAGTATTTGAAATTTAAGGCAGTGGTAAATATAAAGATTCATTTTAAAGCATGTTTAATTTCAGCAGTATTTAGTGTTCTGTTATATGGAATGATTCAAAATGTACCTTTAATGACCTTGGGATTACTTTTAATGTTTATTCCCATTGTAAAGAATCTTGTTTACAATAAAGGCCTAGAAGAAATATACTCAAATGCCACTTTAATTTCTGGATTAGTTGTACCCTTAACTCTTTATATTAATTTAGATGCAGCAGCTGTTTATAAATGCTTTTTAAGATCAAATATGATAACTTTTGTTATGGGAATTATTCTTTTTATTTTAAAACTTTTACCTAATAGGAGCTTATCAGAAAATAAAAACTTACAGGAAGGATAAATTTATGAAAAAATTAGAATTAATGCAAACTATTTCAATTCTTTATAGATATCAAGTAATTATTTTAAATCAAAGATTTCAAAAATATCATATAAGAACTAATTTAGCTCCCTTTATTTTATCCATACTAAATTCCCCAGGAATATCTCAAATAAGTTTAAGCAAGGAATTATGTATTGATAAAGCAACTACAACAAAAGCTGTTACAAAACTTCTAGAAAATAATTTCATAGAAAAAATTTCAGATTCTCAAGATAAAAGAGCTTTTAAACTTTATATTTCACCTAAGGGAGAAGAACTTTGTAAAAATATAAAATTTGAAGGAAGTCATTTTAAAAAAGAGATTTTAGAAGGATGTTCTGATGAAGATTATGAAATCACTTTAAAAATTTTAGATAAAATTTTAAATAATATGAAAAATATAGTAGCCCGTTAAATAGAAGTTCCTTCAGTGTAAATGCTGAAGGAACAATTTTGTTTTTAATAATTAGGTTATCTATTATTTTTAAGACCCATAGGTTTGTCTTGGAATATTCGAGAGTCCATTAATTTTAAATCTTCAGATATTAATGGTTTGAAATCCATTAGGTTTAAAATATCTTTTTGTAAATCTACTCCAGGAGCTATTTCAATTAAAGTAAATCCTTCTTTTTTTAATTCAAATACAGCTCTTTCAGTTATATAGAAAACTGGTTGGCCAACTTTTCTAGCATAGTTTCCAGAAAAAGTTATTTGTTGAACAGTATCTACAAATTTTTTCTTAGCACCTTCATTTAATATTTTTAATTTTCCATCAGCAACCTGAATTTTAAGCCCCTTTGCAGTGAAAGTTCCACAGAAAATAACTTTTTTAGCATTTTGACTGATACTAACAAATCCCCCACATCCTGATATATTCTTTCCAAATTTGCTTACATTTAGATTACCGTATTTATCTGCTTGAGCTAATCCTAAGAAAGCAATATCAAGTCCTCCACCATCATAAAAATCAAATTGATAAGGTTGATCTATAATAGCATCTGCATTGATAGAAGTTCCAAATCTCATTCCTGATTGAGGTATTCCACCAACAGGACCAGATTCAACAGTTAAAACCATATAATCGCTTATTTGTTCTTCTGTGGCAACAGCAGAAACATACTCAGGAACTCCTATTCCTAAATTTCCAATGCTTCCTTTTTCAATTTCCATAGTTGCTCTTCTAGCAATAATTTTTTTAGCATTTAATTCCATAGTTTTAATATAAGAATTAGCACTAATTATTGTATTTCCTGCTAACTCAGCTTCATACTGAATATCATAAACTTGTTGTTTCAAATGTGGCTCTTCAATTTCAACTACATAATCTACATAAATACCAGGTATTTTAACTAATTTAGGATCTAAACTACCTGTTTTTACTATTTTATCTACTTGAACAATAACTTTACCTCCACAGTTATGAACAGCTTGTGCAATGGAAATACATTCTGTAGTAACTCCTTCTTTTTCCAAAGAGATATTACCTCTTTCATCAGCAAAACTTCCTTTTATAAGCCCAATATCAAATTTCATAGGTTTATAGAAAAGATTTTCTTTTCCATTAATATTAACAAGTTTTACTATATCCTCTGTAGTGATGTCATTTAATCGACCCCCTTCTATTCTAGGGTCTGCAAAAGTATTTAACCCAACATGCGTAAAAGTACCTATTTTACCTCCAGCAACATCTCTTAACATATGGCAAAGGGCTCCTTGAGGAACATTATATGCTTGAATTTTATTATTTATAATTAGCTCTCCTAATTTTGGAGCTTTATTAAAATGTCCAGCAACTACTTTTTTTAGCAAGCCTTCATGAGCAATATGATTGACAGATCTATCTTTTCCATCTCCTTGTCCAGCAGCATAGAATAAAGTTAAACCCATTGGTGTATTTGTTTCTAAAAATCTTTCTTCCAAAGCAACCTCTAGACCTTCTGGATTACTACATCCAACAAAACCAGAAGTAACAATTGTATCATTATTTTTTATTACATTTATAGCTTCTCTAAGAGAAACAAAATTTGTAATCATAAAACTTCCTCCTTTTATTTAAGTATAACAGGTAACAGTGGGAATAAAATATAAGAGTAAATTAGTGCAAGAGATGCATAAACTATCCAAAGAAAAACAATTGGCTTAAAAACTCTTCTCATAACTAATCCTTCAGAATTTTGCATATTAACAGTTGCACATACAGCAACAACATTATTAGGACAAATCATATTTCCAAGAGCTCCTCCTGCATTTTGAGCACCAAGAACTGCAGGTAAATTAATATTTAAAATTTTAACAGCTTCATAATGCATTGGAGCAAACATTATATTTGATCCTGTTGTAGTACCAGTAACAAAAGATCCTAAAGATCCGATAAAAACAGCTATTCCTGGATAAAGCATTCCAGTATGAAGTGCCAAGAAAGTTGCAATAATATTAAGCATTCCAGTCACTTTCATTAAATTAGCTATAGATAGTAAAGCTGACATAGCAATTAAAGCCCCAGAAACATTGTTAAATGCTTCCTTTGCGTATAATAAAAAATTATTAGTCGATTTTAAAATTATAGATCCAAAGAAGCAAACAAATAAAATTGTAGTTCCAATCCAAATTGAAAAACCTAAACTTAAAAAACAACTTGGAGCAAAAAAACGAACTAAAGGAAGCAAAATTAGAAGAAGCAAATACGTACTCATTGCAGTTATAGGTTTCATATTGTTTTTTTCTATTTCTTTGTTAATATTTATTTTAAATAAATATGGAATGATAGTTTCCTTATTAAAATATTTAATGTAAAAGATAGCTCCAAATAGTGAGAAAATACCAGCACATATAGTAGGAAATTCAGCTCCAACGAAAGAACCTATTACCACTAAAGAAATTCCGTAACAAAATCCAACTATTAATGAAAAGCAACAGATATCTTTATCAAAACATTTTTTTCCCCAAAGAACAGAAAGTACTATGAAAGGAGCTATTAAAGCTCCCCAAAAATGTATTAAACCTGTAATCATGGAGATATTTAGTATAGTAGCATGTATATCTACTGAAGTTGGAGGTGTATTAGTTATAAAATAAGGAATATGGACAATAAGATTTTTAATTTCATCTATTCCTATGCCAGATAAAAAAGGAGTAAAGCCTCCAATAGTTGTAAAACCAGCAGCTCCTAAGGATGCGGCTATTCCATTAAAAATTAGGGAAGCAATAGCCGCATCTAAAGCAGGTATTCCTAAAATCATTAGGAAAGGAGCGGCAATAGCAGCAGGAGTTCCAGCTCCAGCAACTCCTTCCAAGAATCCACCAAAACAAAATCCAATAATAATAACTTGTTTTCGTTTATCAGTAGTTAAATTTGCAATACATTCTTTAATTTTGTTCATTGCTCCAGTTCTAATTAGCATGCTCAATACTAAAAAGGCAGACCAAATCATATAAACCATTTTAAAACCATCTACAATACCTTTTTTTGTTTGAGTAAAAAGAATTTCATTTGCTATATTAAAAAGAAAATAAGATATTATTAATGTGTAAATAATTGCAAAAATAGAAACCCATTTAGCTGGTTTTTTAAGACCGACAATACCAATTAATATAATTAGTAAGGGTGTTAAAGATAAAAATAATTTCATAAATTACCTCCGCTTTATAAATGATTAAGATAAGTAATTAATTTAGGAATTATTTCAAATAAATCTCCAACAATACCTAAGTCAGAGTATTTGAAGATTTCAGCATTAGGGTTATTATTGATAGAAAGAATATGTCTAGCTTGTTTAACTCCAGCTATATGTTGCATAGCTCCAGATAGTCCAATAGCAATGTAAAGATCAGGTTTTATAATCTTTCCAGTTTGCCCAATTTTTTCATACTCTGGCCTCCATCCATGATCTACTACAGATCTAGTTACCCCTATACCGGCTCCTAAAATATTAGCTAAATTTTCAATTAATTGAAAATTTTCAGGATTTTGAATCCCTTTTCCAACTCCAATAACAATTTTAGAAGTTTCTAAAGGATGTTTTTTCTGTTTTTTTAAAACTCGGTTCTTCAATTCATATAAAATATTTTCATTTGATTTATATTTTATAAAATCAATTGGTATATTATTATACTTGTTAGCATTAATTTTCCAAGGTTGATTTTTATTTATATTATTATTGAAAATACAAACAAGATTTTTTAAATTATATGTGCTTTTTTCTAGAGCTTTAGTTCCATAAATTAATCTATCAAAAATGATTTGATTATTTTCCAAAAAAAAGGATGAAATATTTGGAATATAGTCAAATTCTAGTCTCATAGATAAATAAGGAGCAATATCCAATTCAAAAAGACTATTTCCCATAATAATTACATCAATATTTAAATCTTTTTTCAGAGAGGCTAATATATGTGATATTTTTGTAGGATAGATATAATAATTATCTTTATTTAATATAAAAAAAATTTTTTTTATATTCCAGTTTTTTAAATCGTTTTTTAAATTTTTTAATGATTCAGAATAAAGGGAAACTAAATAAATATTAAAATCTTTATTTTTTGTCAAATTAGAAGCTATATTCAAAAGTTCTTTAGAATAGTCACTTAAATAATTATTTTTTTGATTTAAATAAATTAATATATTCATATAATCCTCCATTTAAACCCCATTCATCTAAATAAGTTGATATTTTTTTAATAGCTTTATCAGAATCAATATTTTTATAAATTTTATTTTGACGTTTAACATTATAAATTTTTAGTTTTAAATAAAGATTATTTTCACTTTTATTATAATAATTTAAAAAAATAGGTTTCTCGTTAATAGACATAATGTCATTAATTGATGGGTATTTAGGTTCATAAACATTTTTTCTAAAAGATATTATACAAGGTAAGTTTATTGAAATTTCCTCTAAAAAATCGTCAGTTTCCTTTTTACAAATTAGTTTATTATTAGAATAGTGGATATCTAAGCAATGACTAATTAAAGGAACATCTAACAAGCTATTTATCATATAAGGAATGTCTCCTCTAGGATTATTAACATCTTGTTCTCCTGTTAAGATCAAATCAAAGGTTCCCTGTTTTTTAATCTCTTTAACAAGAATAGATGCAAGATCTTTAGGATTATTTCCTTTAAAAATAATGAGATTACCAGAAGTACCTCCTAGTCCTAAACAAGTTTTCAAACAATATAAATTATCAGATTTGGAAATCATAAAAATAATGATTTCATTAGTTTCAGTATTTTTTATTTCAGAAGCTTTTTGTATGGCAAATTCATCATAAGGATTTAAAATTTTTTTTTCATTAATGTTTTCTAGTGTTAAATTTTGATCTGTGGGAAAAGTTTCATTTACAATAACAATAATTTTCATAAGAACTCCTTCCATAAAATCAAAGAGAAATAGTAAAACTATTTCTCTTTGAAAATTAAATTATCTTAAAATAGCTCCAGAGATAACTAATTTTTGAATTTCATTAGTTCCTTCATAAATTTGAGTGATTTTAGCATCTCTCATCATTCTTTCAACAGGGTGATCCATAGTAAATCCTGTACCACCTAAAACTTGAACAGCTTCAGTAGTAACTTCCATAGCTACATTTGTAGCAGTTAATTTAGCAACAGCAGCAGGAATAGAATAAGGTGCATGTTCATCCTTAGTCCAAGCAGCTTTTAATGTAACTGCTTCAGCAGCCTCAATTTTATTATACATATCAGCTAATTTAAAAGCAATAACTTGAAGTTTAGAAATAGGTTTTCCAAATTGAACTCTTTCTTTAGAATAATTTAAAGCATATTCATAAGCTCCTTTAGCAATACCAACTGCATGAGCAGCAACTCCAATTCTTCCACAATCAAGAGTAGCCATAGCTATTTTGAAACCTTTTCCTTCTTGACCTAATAAGTTTTCAGCTGGAACTTCTAAATTTTCCATTTCAACAACATTTTGAACAGAAGCTCTTATTCCCATTTTAGCTTCTCTTTTTATAAATTTAATTCCAGGATAATTTTTAGGTTCAACTATAAATGCACTAATTCCTTTTGTTCCTAATTCAGGATTAGTCATTGCAAATACAACAATAACATCTGCAAATTCTCCATTGGTAGTAAAACATTTAGTACCATTTAATATATATTTATCTCCTTTTTTAACAGCAGTACATTGACTAGCACTAGCATCACTACCAGCACAAGGTTCAGTTAGACCAAAAGCTGCAATATATTCTCCAGAACATAATTTAGGAAGATATTTTTGTTTTTGTTCTTCGTTACCAAAATTATATATAGGTCCAGTTCCTAAAGAGATATGAACTGAATAAGAAATACCAAGTGAAGCATCTACTTTATTAAGTTCGAAACCAGCTAAGGCATATTCAAGATATCCAAGTCCAGCTCCTCCATATTTTTTGTCATAAGGAATTCCCATTAAACCTAGCTTACCCATTTTTTTCAATAAATCTCTAGTTCCTAAGAAGTCTCCATTAATATCTCTTTCTTTAGCCCCTGGAGCAACTTCATTTAAAGAAAAATCTTTGACCATTTGACAAATACGTTCTTGTTCTTCAGTGAATTTTAAACTGTACATAAATAACACCCCTTTTATATTTAATTTTTAAAATATAGCTTTAAAAGTTTTAAAGCGTATCTACATAAAATAGTATATGTTTTAAAAGAGTTATTCAAGTGAATAAATATGAATATAAGTGAATAAAAAAAGACATATAGGTTTCAGAACCTATATGTCTTTTTTTTAAGAGTGCAAATTCATTATTTTTAATATCATATGATTATATTTTTCCCATGAATTTTCGATTTCTTCTATAGAAAATTCGTTACAAAATTTAGAATTTTTTAATTTATCAAATACAAGATTAATGTGTCTAACTGTAGAATAATTGTTAACAGTACTTAAAAAATCATCTTTGTTTTCTGAAAGTAAGGCAACATTTTTTAAAAAAACACTATCTTTATTGCAAAATACAGAAATTTTAAAGTCCAAATAGTCTAAATTTAATAGATTATCATCAATAACATAAATTTTTATTTTAGGATTGCTTTTAAGAGCACTTATAAAATAATTATAATGCTCTAATATTTCATCAGGAGTCATTTTATATTCCACATTCATAAAATAAATTGTTTTTTCCTGGAAATATTTTAAAATAGAAGATTTAAATACAAAGAAATTAATAGAAGCTTTCTCAAACATTTCATTCCAAGTAATCATTAAGTCTTGCATACTTATTAATTCTTTTTTTGAGAAGTTGTTTTTTAAAGCATAATTTAGTATATTTTGAATAATGTTTTGTGATATCAAAAATTCAAATCCAGTTGTAAGTAAAAAGTTAAAATTATCATGAGTGTAAAAGTTAGTTCTATAAGCTTTTTTTATTAAACAATTATGATCTTTTATTGAAAACACTCTATTTAAAGAATTCATAGATTTGTTAAGAGTAGATAAAAGTTTTTTTATTTTATATTTATTGGTTGTAGAGATTAAAGTTTCAAACTTTCCATCGTTGTTAAGAGAATAAATAAAAGCTATTTTATCCTTAATAACTATAGTGTTTAAATGTTCAAAATAGGAGCTATTATAAAGCTCAAAATTTATATTTACAAATTGATTTAAAATCATATATATTTGTTTTATATTTTCAATAGATTTATTATCATCAGCTAAAAGAGGAATTCCAAGATATATCTTTATCTTTAAATTTTCAGGTTTCATTTTAGAAAGTAGAGAAATTATATAAAGACAGTCAACTGTTGTAATATCTAGAGTCATATAAAATTTGAGACTAAGATCAGCTTCATTTATTTGTTGCCTCAATATTGTATTTAAAAATGATTTAATTTGTGTATTTTCAATTAAAAAAAGATCAGGAGTTTCTTTTTCTTCGCAAGATGAACATTCTAAATAAGAACTATTTAATAAATTATAAATTTTTTCTACAAGTATTTTAGAATTTATTGAAATATTTTTTCTTGGTTTTTCAATATTAAATTTATTAAAAAATTCATTTTCTTTATTTAAACTGATTATTTCAGAAGAAACTAAATCAGAAATTTTTTCATTTATTTCTTTAATTGATTTAGAACTTGGAAGTTTAACTCCACTACACCATTTGCTAATATAAGATACATCATAGCCCAAGTAATTGCCAAGTATTAAAAACTTGATTTCAGAAAAAGTTAATAGATTCCTAAGTGTATTTCCATAATTTTTTTTTCCCATAATATCTCTCCTTCAATTTTGTATTATATTATTTAATGCATCGATGAAAACTAATAACGTTATTTCTATCATATATTAAAAAATTAGAATAGTCAACTTAATCTATAGCAAATAACTAGTTGATAAAATAAAAGGCAACTAAAGTCAAGAGAAATCATTTTCAAAATTAGTGTACAAAGAGTATCATATAGATATAGAAAATAGTTTATTTGTTCTAATGAAATACATTAAAAATTTACAAGTTTAAGGAGGAGATTTATAATGAAACCAATGAGAATGCATCATGTAGGAATAGTCTTACCAACTTTAGAAAAAGCCCATTCATATATTGAAACAATGGGGTTAGAAATAGACTACAGCGGATATGTAGAAGCTTACCAAGCTGATTTAATTTTTACAAAATATCCTGATAATAGTAGTCCTATAGAGTTTATAATTCCTAGAGCTGGAGTACTTAAAGAATATAATAAAGGAAAAGGAGGAATAGCTCATTTAGCTTTTGAGGTTGAAGATGTAGAGGCAGTTAGAAAAGAAATGGAAGAAAAAGGATTAGAAATGTTAGAGAAAAAGGCTGTTACAGGAACAGATGATATAATAGTTAACTTTATGAGACCTAAATATTCACAAGGGATACTTACTGAATTTGTTCAAACAATAGGACCAATAAAAAGAGATTAACACAAATTAGTTAGGAGGAAATATGCACTATACAGCTGGAGTAGATATTGGGTCATCATCTTCTAAGGCAGTTATTTTGAAAAATGGAAAAGAAATTATAGCAACAGATGTTTTGCAAGTGGGGATAGGAAGCAAAGGACCTAAAATAATATTAGAAAATGTTTTGAAAAAATCTAAACTAGAAAGAAAAGATGTAGAGCAAATTGTTGTAACTGGATATGGTAGATTTGGTTTTTCTGAAGCAGATAAACAGATAAGTGAAATAAGTTGTCATGCTAAAGGTATTCACTTTTTAGTTCCAAAAGCAAGAACTATTATAGACATTGGTGGTCAGGATGCAAAGGCAATCAGTTTAAATCCTAAAGGTAAAATAGATAAATTTTTTATGAATGATAAATGTGCTGCAGGAACAGGAAGGTTTATAACTGTTATGTCAAAAATTTTAGAAATTCCTTTGGATGAAATGAAGGGTTATGATGAAAAAGCAGAGGCTCCAGTTACTGTAAGTAGTACATGCACAGTTTTTGCAGAATCAGAAGTTATATCTCAACTATCTAAAGGGGCAACAACAGAAAATATAATAGCAGGTGTTCATAATTCAGTAGCTCATAAAGTTAGTGGGTTAGCTAAAAGGACTCCACTAGAAGATGATATAGTTATGTGTGGAGGAGTTGCTAAAAATACAGGAGTTGTTCGTGCATTAAGAGAAACTTTAAATAGAAATGTGATAGTTGCTTCAAATCCTCAATTAACTGGAGCTTTAGGAGCAGCAATATATGCATATGAAGAAATTTTAAAAAAAAGGAGAGATGATTAAGTTATGGATGAGAAAAAAGATATAAAGAATATGAGCTCTAAAGAATTACTAGCTTATTATCAAGGAACATTGGATGAAGAAGCAAGACAAGCTAAAAAAGAAGGACGTTTAGTTTGTTGGTCAGCTTCAGTGGCACCACCAGAATTTTGTGTAGCAATGGATATAGCCATGGTTTATCCTGAAACTCATGCAGCAGGAATAGGAGCAAGAAAAGGATCATTGGACATGTTAGAAGTAGCTGATCAAAAAGGTTACTCACTAGATATATGTTCTTATGCTAGAGTAAATTTAGGGTATATGGAATTATTAAAAGAAAAAGCTTTAACAGGAAAAGTTCCAGAAAAATTAAAAAATTCCCCAGCAGCAGATGTACCTTTACCTGATTTAGTTATTACTTGTAATAATATTTGTAATACTTTATTGAAATGGTATGAAAATTTAGCAAAGGAATTAAATATACCATGTATTATTATAGATGTTCCATTTAATCATACAATGCCAATTCCTCAATATGCTAAAAATTATATAGCGTCTCAATTTGAAGAAGCTATAAGTCAATTAGAAAAAATTACAGGAAAGAAATTCGATTATGATAAATTTTTAGAGGTTCAAAAACAAACTCAACGTTCAGTAGCACAATGGAATAGACTTGCTAAAATGTCTCAATACAAACCATCTCCATTAAACTGTTTTGATATGTTTAACTATATGGCTTTAATAGTTTGTGCAAGAAGTAGAGACTATGCAGAAATAACATTTAAGAAATTTGCAGATGAATTAGAAGAAAAATTAAAAAATAAACAATATGCTTTAAAAGGAAATGAAAAGAAAAGAATTACTTGGGAAGGGATTGCTGTTTGGCCTAATTTAGGACATACATTTAAGACACTTAAAAATTTAGGAATTATAATGACAGGATCTGCTTACCCAGGATTATGGAATCTAGAATATACTCCAGGTGATATGAGTTCAATGGCAGAGGCTTATACTAGAATATATATTAATACTTGTTTAGATAATAGAGCTAAAGTATTAACAGATGTAGTACAAGATGGAAAATGTGATGGAGTTCTTTATCATACAAATAGAAGTTGTAAATTAATGAGTTTCTTGAACTCTGAAACAGCTGCAATAGTTCAAGAAAAAACAGGATTACCATTTACTAGTTTCGATGGAGACCAAACAGATCCTAGAAATTATTCACCAGCTCAATATGAAACTCGTGTACAAGCATTAGATGAAATAATGAATGAAGAAAACTAAGTGGAGGTTAAAGATATGGAAGAAAATTTAAAAAAATTTATTGATTTATTTGAACATATATCATCAAATCCAGTAGAAGCAATAAAAAATCATAAAAAAGAAACAGGAAAAGGGGCAGTAGGAGTTTTACCAGTATATGCACCAGAAGAACTAATAGATGCAGCGGGATATTTACCAGTAGGTATTTGGGGTGGACATCATGAAATATCAAAAGCAAGAACATATTTGCCAGCTTTTGCTTGTTCAATTATGCAATCAATTATGGAAATGGAATTAGAAGGAGCTTTTGATAATCTATCTGCAGTATTAATGTCTGTTCCTTGTGATACTTTAAAATGTTTCAGTCAAAAATGGCATGGGAAATGTCAAACTATAGTATTTACTCATCCTCAAAATAGAAAAATAAAAGCAGCTAATTTATTTTTAGAAGAAGAATATAAAATAGTTCGTAGAAAATTAGAAGAAATATTAGATGTTAAAATTACAGATGAAGCTATAAATAAAAGTATAGAAATTTATAATGAAAACAGAAAAGTTATGAGAGAGTTTACTGAAATAGCAGCAAAATATCCTCAAATAATAGATCCAATAATTAGGCATAATGTTATTAAATCAAGATGGTTTATAACTAAAAAGCAACATACAGAATATGTTAGAGATTTTATAAATGAGATAAAAAAATTAAAAATAGAACCTTGGGAAGGTAAAAAAGTTATTTTAACTGGAATAATGGCAGAACCAAGAGAAGTATTAGAAATAATGAAATCAGAAAATTTTGCAGTTGTTGCAGATGATTTAGCTCAAGAATCTCGTCAATTTAGAATTGATGTACCTGAAGGAAAAACTCCTCTAGAAAGATTAGCAAAATGGTGGCAAGATTTTGACGGATGTGCACTAGCAACAGATCCTAAAAAGGTAAGAGGGAAAATGTTGATAGATATGTATGAAAAATATGAGGCAGATGCGGTTATAGTATGTATGATGAAATTCTGTGATCCAGAAGAATTTGATTATCCAATATATTATAAAGAATTAAATGATAAAAATATAAGAAATATTATGATAGAAATAGACTTAGAAATGACATCTTTTGAACAAATAAAAACAAGACTTCAAAGTTTTAATGAAACTTTATAAAAAGAAAAGATTAATTTTTCAAAATGATAAATAAGTAATAGATTCAATCTCGATTAATAAAAATAAAAAACAGTTCCTCCAGCTTAAAGCTGAAGGAACTGTTTATATATACTATGTTTATATACTACAATCTAATATTTTTAACTATAGTTCCATATGCAAAATCCTTTGCAGGTGTTATAGTTGAAATAGAGTCAACATTAACAAGCATTTTATTGTCTTGTTTAGTTTCAACAATTAAAAAATTATGTTTGCATCCTACAATTCTAACGCTGTAGTATTTTCTTCCAGCACATACAATATCAAATTTTTCGGCATTTAATTCCTTTAATAATTCTAACATGAGTATACCCCCTTTAATTTATTGCAATTTATAATTAAAATTTATAGTTTTTTTAATAAAAGATCAGTAACCATTTTAGGATTAGCCTTACCTTTGGAAAGTTTCATACATTGACCCATAAGTCCCTTAAGAACCCTAGGTTTTCTACCTTCATCAGCATTGTGATAATCTTCAATTAGTTTAGGATTATTCTTAAGTACATCATCTACAAGGGCTTCAATAGCTCCACTATCAGCAACTTGAGCCATTTTTTCCTCTTTAACAATAACTTCAGGATCCCTTTTATCATTTAATTTAATTTCAAATAATTTTTTAGCTATTTTTGAAGAAATAACATCTTTATCAATAAGTTTAATTATTTTTCCTAAATCCTCAGGAGAAATAGGGAAGTTACCAATTTCCATATGGTTATCCTTTAGATATTTTAAAACTTCATTAAGAATCCAACTAGAACTAATTTTAGGGTTGTTGCTTTCCTTAACAACTTTTTCAAAATAATTTGCAAGTTCAATATCTAAACAAAGAATGTCAGCGTCATATTGAGGAATTTTGTAGTCAGTTACAAATCTATTTATTTTAGCTACAATATCTTCAGGCATAGTTTCTTTGATTTTACTTATTTCTTCATCAGTTACAACAACCTTTAATAAATCAGGTTCAGGGAAGTATCTATAATCCATAGCTTCCTCTTTACTTCTCATGATTTTTGTTATTTGAGTTTCATCATCCCAATTTCTAGTTTCTTGATGAATTTCTCCCCCAGCTTCAATAACATTGATCTGTCTATTAATTTCATAATCTATAGCCCTAGCAACAGCTTTAAAAGAGTTTAGATTTTTAACTTCCACTCTAGTTCCAAAAGGTTCTCCCTTGTGATGAACTGAAATATTAGCGTCACATCTTAAAGAACCAAGTTCCATGGATACATCACTTATTCTTGTATATTTAAGAGTATTTCTAAGAAGAGTTAAATATTCATAGGCTTCATTTGAACTTCTCATATCAGGTTCTGATATTATTTCAATAAGAGGCATTGAAGCTCTGTTAAAATTAATATATGATTCATTTGCCCCATGAATAGATTTACCAGCGTCTTCTTCTATTTGAATTTTAGTAATTCCAATTGTTCTTTCTTTTCCATTTACATTAATATTAAGATAACCTTTTCCAGCATAGGAATTATCAAATTGAGTTATTTGATAGTTTTTAGGAGTATCAGGATAGAAATAATTTTTTCTATCAAAGGTACTTTCATTATTTATTTTACAGTTTAGAGCAAGTCCTGCTTTAATAGCATACTCTAAAACTTTTTTATTAAGCTTTGGTAAAGCTCCAGGATGTCCTAAACAAATAGGACAAGTATGTGTATTAGGTTTATCAGAATCATAGTCAGTACTACAACTACACCAAACCTTTGTACCAGTTTTAAGTTGAAGGTGGACTTCAAGTCCAATTACTGATTCCCATTGTTTATTCATTATTATCAGCTCCTTCAGGAAGTTTAAATTCCCCTCTTATTTTTTCAAATGCGTGTCCTGCAGCAATTAAGTTTTCCTCTCCAAAATGTTTTCCTAATAATTGAACACCTACAGGTAAATTATTAGCAATTCCAGCTGGTATAGAAAGCCCAGGAATTCCTGCAAGATTAGCAGAAAGTGTAAATATATCTTCTAAATATAATTCTAGTGGTGTTTTTACTGCATCAAGAGCAAAGGCAGTTGATGGAGCAACAGGTGTAAGAATAATATCTACTTTTTCAAAAACATCGTCAAAATCTTTTTTAATAAGAGCTCTAACCTTTTGAGCCTTTTTAAAATATGCATCGTAGAAACCAGCACTTAAAACATAGGTACCTATCATTATTCTTCTTTTTACCTCTGTACCAAATCCTTCACTTCTAGATTTAACATATAGGTCAATATAGTCCTTTGCATTTGGACTTCTGTAACCATATCTTATTCCATCAAATCTAGCTAGATTTGAACTTGCTTCAGCAGGTGCTAGAACATAGTAAGTTGGTAGAGCATATTTAGTGTGAGGTAGAGATACATTTACAATTTCAGCTCCAAGACTTTTGAATTTTTCAATTGATTCATCCATTATTCTTTTTATTTCAGGATTTAATCCTTGAACAAAATATTCCTTTGGAATACCTATTTTCATTCCTTTAATATCTTTATTTAAAGATTTAGTATAGTCAGGAACTTCTCTTGGACTAACAGTGGCGTCATATTCATCAGGTCCAGCAATAACATTCATAGTTAAAGCTATGTCAGTTACATTTTTAGCAACAGGTCCAATTTGATCCAAAGAAGATGCAAAGGCCATTAGCCCATATCTAGAAACTCTTCCATAAGTTGGTTTAAGACCTACAACTCCACAAAAAGAAGCAGGTTGTCTAATACTTCCTCCAGTGTCAGAACCTAGGGAAATAAAGCATTGTTTAGCAGCTATTGAAGCTGCAGCTCCTCCACTACTTCCTCCAGGAACCTTTGAAGTATCCCAAGGATTTTTAGTTAGCTTTTGGTATGAAGTTTTTGTACTTCCTCCCATTGCAAACTCATCCATATTGGTTTTTCCTATTATAATTGCCCCTGCTTCTTTTAATTTTTTAACAACAGTGGCGTCATATATTCCCTTGTAATTATAAAGAATTTTAGAACAAGATGTAGTTAGATCGTCTAAAGAAACCATATTATCCTTAACAGAAACTGGAACTCCAGCAAGAATCCCAACTTTTTCTCCATTTTCTATTTTTTCATCAATTATTTTAGCTTCTTTTAAAGCTGCTTCTTTTCTTAAGTAAACAAAACTTCCAATTACATTGTCAGTTTTTTCTATTTTTTCATATACAGCCTTTAAAGCATCCACAGCAGTTATTTCTCTCTTTGCTATTTTGTCTCTAAGCTCTAAAGCTGTAAAGTTACAAATATTATTCATGCAAAATCCTCCTAGATTAAATTTTATTATCCCATAACTTTAGGTACGATTAATGATCCATCAATAGATTCTGGAGCATTTGATAGAGCTTCTTCAACAGAAAGAGAGTCCTTTATAACATCTTCTCTTAAGTTGTTAACATCATCATTTACTTGGGATAATACTGTTGTTTCACTAACATCAACTTCATCTAACATATCAATATAATTTAGTATGTCATTAAGTTCTTTTTGATATTTTTCAATTTCTTTAGGACTAAATTCAAGTCTTGCAAGTTTTGCAACATTTAGTACTTCTTCTTTAGTTAAAGCCATTTGTTTCCTCCTAATTTGATTTTAAATAGAGTTTAAATAATTTACTTCTTTCTTTTTAAGTGGTCTAGATTCTCCTGGTTTTAAAGCAGGATCTAGCTCCAATTCTCCAATGGATATTCTTTTTAAAAACATCACTTTATGTCCAACAAGATCAAACATTTTTCTTATTTGTCTGTTTCTACCCTCTTTAATAGCTATATTAAGTGTTGTACGAGCAGTAGTTGAAGAGATAACCTTTGCCTTTGCAGGTAGAGTCATTTTATCTTCAATTAAAATACCTTTTTTTATTTTGTTTAAACTAGTCATACTAACACTTCCTGAAACTTCCACATAATATGTTTTGTAAATTTCAGTTCTAGGATGGATGACTTTATTATAAATTTCCCCATCATTTGTTAAAATAATTAATCCTTCAGTGTCATAATCAAGTCTTCCTATTGGGAATATTCTTTCTTCAGTTTTAACTAATTTAGTAACAAGTTTTCTTCCTCTAGTATCCTTAACAGCAGATAAAACCTTTTGAGGTTTATTTACCATAAAATATAATTTTTCATTTTTTGTTTTTTTAATTGAAGTTCCATCAATAAATATTTTATCAGTGCTATCAACTTTTAAACCTGCAGTGGCCACCTTATTATTTACAGTAATTCTTCCACTGTCAACCATTCTATCTATTGCTCTTCGAGAATCTATTCCTAAACTAGCTAGGTACTTATTTATTCTAATCTTTTCCATTATTTATCCTTTTAAAATTTAGTTGTTTAAATCATTTAAATGTTGCTTAAATTCAAAATATTTAGGTAATTCTTCCACAGTGTCAATACCTAAATATTTAAGGAATTTTTCAGTAACCTCATAGAGGTTAGGCCTTCCTATACTTTCTTTTTTCCCACAAACTCTAATAAATTTTTTAGATTCCATAGTTCCCACGATACTATCTACTTTTACTCCCCTAATACTTTCTATTTCAGATTTTGTAATAGGTTGATTATAAGCGATTATTGATAAAGTTTCAAGGGATGGAATGGATAATTTTCTAGGTTTTTTTTCTTGTTCAAAGAAATTATTAACAATTTCTCCGTATTTAGCATTTGATACAAGGTAAATGAAATCTCCATTAATTTCAATGTTTATCCCAGAATATTTCCGTTCCCCCTTTAATTCATAAATTATAGGGATTATTTTATCAATAGATAGGGAAAAAAATTCACATAAATCTTTTATTTTTATATCTTCACCACCAATTAACAAAATGGCTTCAATTTGATTTTTAATATCATCCAATTGATTTTTGTTATCCAAAATTTTCCTCCTAATTAAAATATAAATGTAGAGTGTTAAACCCTACATTTATAAACTAAAATTAATAATTATTTTCAGTAGACATTAAAACTGGTATATATTTGTTGAAGTTTTCTAAGAAAATAGAAATACCATCAATTACAGCATTTAAAGGATTTTCAACAACAGTGACATTTAGCTTTAAAGAATGGGAAAGTTTTTTATCTAACCCCCTAAGCAATGCTCCACCACCTGTTAAATAAATCCCTGTTTTTTTAATATCTGAAGCAAGTTCAGGAGGGGTTTTTTCAAGTATAAGTTTAATTTCTTCCACTATTAGGTCAGTTGTTTCTTCCAGTGCTGATGATATTTCAGTGGAAGTTATTTCAATGTTAACAGGAAGTCCAGATATAAGGTTTCTTCCACTTATTCCATATGATAATTCCTCTTCCAAAGTAACAGCTGCTCCAATTTCTTTTTTTAAAGTTTCTGCTGTTTTGTATCCAATAAGAATGTTATGAGATTTTCTAATGTAATCAATTATAAGGGAGTCAAATTTATCTCCAGCTATTTTTAAAGATTTAGTTATAACGATTCCTCCTAGAGAAACAACACCAATTTCAGTGGTTCCTCCTCCAATATCTACAATTAGATTTCCTTCAGGTTGAAACACATCTATTCCAGCTCCAATAGCAGCAGCCATAGGTTCTTCAATAAGGAAGGCTTCCCTAGCTCCAGCTTCTCTACTAATATCTATAACAGCTCTTTTTTCAATTTGAGTAACTCCTGCAGGAACACAAATTAAAACCCTAGGTGCAGATAATTTTTTTCCATTGGTTACTATTTTATAAAATGCTCTTAACATTTTTTCAGTAACTTCATAATCAGCTATAACTCCATTTTTAAGTGGTCTGATAGCCTCTATGTTGGCAGGGGTTCTTCCTATCATATTTTTAGCTTCTTCTCCCACAGCAAAAACTTCCTTTGATCTGTTGTTGAAAGCTACTACAGAGGGAGTGTTAAGTAGTATGCCTTTTTTTCTAACACATATAAGAGTATTAGAAGTACCCAAGTCTATTCCTAAATCTTCAGAAAACAGGCTTAAAAATCTGTTAAATATGTTTTTCATTAAATTCACCTCAAGTTATAGTTTTTCTAAACAATTTAAATCTATATTTAATTTTTTTAAAGCTCTTAAAAATTTACCTAAAGGAAATCCCATAACAGAAAAGAAATCCCCTTCTATTTTATTAACAAACAAAGCCCCCTTTCCTTGAATTCCATAACTTCCAGCTTTATCAAAGGGTTCTTTAGTTTCTATATACCATTTAATGTCAGCATCAGTTATTTCATTGAAAAAAACTTTTGTGATCTCAGCATCTGAATAACAAATATTTTTGTTAATATTGATTATTGAAAAAGCAGTTATAACTTCATGGGATTTTCCAGAAAGTTCCCTTAACATATTATAAACATCCTCTTGGTTTTTTGGTTTTCCAAGTATTTTGTTGTTAATAGAAACAATTGTATCAGCACTTACAATAAAGTCATCTTTATTTTCATTTGCAACCTCATAAGCTTTTTTATTTGAAATGTCTTTGATTTTCTCTATAATATTTTCTTTGGAGCTAGTTTCTTCTATTTCTTTAGTTTTTATTTGTAAATTAAAACCAAAATTTTCAAGAATTTCCTTTCTTCTTGGAGATTTTGACGCAAGAATCATAATTCTTCTCCTTCCTCCTTTTCTTCATCTTCAAAAATAGGTAAAGATTTATTTTTGAAAGCTTCATCAACTTTTTCTTTTATTGTTAAATCAAGGGCTAAACGTTGTTTTTCATATTTCTTAAATTCTTCCTTTTCTAGTTCCTCTTTAATGGCAATTTTTTTATCAATTATTGCTTTTTGTAATTTTAAAGCTTTAATTTTTTTATTTCTAAGATGGAGATATTTAATACATCTAATAACTTCTTTTCCAAGTAGAAAAAATAAACAGATAAAAATAATAAATCCTAAGATTAACCAAATAAAATGTAATTTAAAGTTTTCTATTAAAATTGTTGCAAAGAATATAATGAAAAATCCAAGATTAATATCATTAAGTCCATATTGAATAATATTCTCTTCATTTAAATTCCCAGAAAATTGTAATTTTAAAAATAAAACTAGGATTGCTAAAGAAATAACAAAAATAGTTCCAAAGAATAACCGTGTTCTATAAAATGTTTTTTTATTCCTATCCTTTATAAAAATTATAAAGAAGTCAGAAATAATAACCCCTAAAAAAGGTATATAGAATAGACCAAAATATTCACTTAAATGTTCAATAAAATAATTCATATTTTACTCCTAAAGTTAAAACTAAATAAAATCTATCATACATTGTATTTTATCATAACAAAAGTAAGTTTTCAAGAATTAAACAATGTATTATGAGAGTAATTGTTGACAACTTTCATAAAGAAATGGTATAAAATATATATGAGGTATAAATTTGTAAGGGAAGGAAATAGGAGGTCAATATGAAAAGTAGTGGTAAAGTAGTTGCTATAGATGGTAATAAAGTAACTCTAATAATGTATAGAGAAAGTACTTGTTCCCATTGTTCAGGATGTGGAGAAGATACAAAGGCGGCCAAGGAATTAACTATTACAGTTGAGCAAAGAGTTGAAATTGGAGATATTGTAACTTTTCAAATGAAAGATTCTAAATTTTTAAAAATAGGTTTCTTAGTATATATAGTTCCAGTTATAATGATGGTTGTTGGATTTAATGTTGGAACAAGATTAGGTTATGAAGAAAAAGGATCAGCAGCAATGTCATTTTTATTTTTAGTTATTACTTTCTTAGGAATACATTTAATAGATAAATTTGTAGTAAAGGAAAAAATTCAAATGGAAGTTTTAAAGGTTGAAAAGGATAATGGAGAAATGAATCAAGAAACTTGTGATACAAAATAATAAAGTGGAGGGGTTATGAAAAAAATATTTGTACTTATGTTTATAATCAATATATTTTCTTATTCTTCTACACTGAACTATAACCAAGTAAAAGATGTAAATGGAATTACAATTGAGAAAACTACAAGATACCCCTTTACAGGAATGGTGAAAAAAGGTAAGAATAGAGAATTTTACAAAAACGGAAAACCAGATGGTAAGTGGATATATTTCTACAGTAATGGAAATATAAAGTCCATTGAAAATTGGAAGGATGGAAAACTTCATGGAAAATATATATTATATAGTTCAAATGGTGAAAAATATTTAGAAACTAAATATAAAAAAGGTCTAGATAACGGTAACTATAAAATATTTTATACAGATGGAAGACTTAGAGTAGCTGGAAAATTAAGAAAAGGAAAGCCTATTGGAAGTTGGAAAACTTATACTACAGAGTACTATGATGTTTTAGAGAAAAATACTTTATATGCAAATGGAGAAGAAAATGCAAAACAAAACTAGTAATTATAAATTTTTTCAAAATAAAAAATGTGAATATTTTCCTTGTCACTCTATGAAGGATGCAGAGGAGAAGTTTAACTGTCTTTTTTGTTACTGTCCTTTGTATTGCCTAGGGGATGACTGTGGGGGAAATTTCTCTTACAACAAAAATGGGATAAAGGATTGTTCAAAATGTAACTTACCCCATGTGAAAGATATTGGATACAATCACATTCAAATTAAAATAAAAGAAGTAATAAATAAGGTTAAAAAATAGTTGACATTATTTATTATATATGATATCATTATATTTGCTTAGGAACAATAGCTACAAGGGTACACCCAGTTACATACCGAACCTGGAAGTTAAGCTTGTAAACGCTGAAAGTACTTGGGGGGCAGCCCCCTGGGAGGATAGGAAGTTCCTAAGCTTTTATATTTTTTGGAAAAATTAACTAATAGTATAATAAAAAAGATTCCTACAAAATGTAGGAATCTTTATTTATTTATATAAACAAATTAGTTTCTTTTTAATTGTCCTACAGGAACTTTAACAAGGCTTCCTGTTATATTGTCTTGATTGAAAACATATAATCCACCTGTTATAGCATCAATTCCTAATCCAATTATTCCACCAAAGACAATATTTCCCCAAACCCAACCAGTTACTCTTTTTTGAATAACATTTGAATAAGGAGCAAATCCTGGCGCTTCTATTCTTATATCGTGGCTATCCTTAGTTTTTAGTGATAAAATAATAGGAGTAGTCCCTCTATACTGTCCATCGATGTATACTTTAGCATTTGGAACATTAGAATTAAATGAAAGCTTTTGATCAGTTCCAGTCATAATAGTAGCACAACTTGTAAACAGTAAAGAAATAGCAATAATTAACAAACATAAACTTTTTTTCATAAATTTTTCCCCTTTAATTAATTTTAAATAAAAATATTTTACATATTAGTATTATTTAGTATATAATAACATAAATAAGAATTAAAATAAACCATTTAAATAGGAGAAGATATGTCATATAAGCTTGTCTATATTTTTAGTTTTATATTTTTTATTGGGTGTTCTAATACTAATATAAAAACTAATGATTGGAAAGATAGTAAAAGTACAATTTATTATATGGATAAATTGCAAACAGGGGATATAATAATAAAAAATAAGGTTTTAACATCTCCTTTAACTTGGTTTGGACATGTGGGAGTAATGGTTTCAGACTCAGAAGTTGGAGAATATCCTAAATTAGGTACTGGATATCACAAAACTAAAATTAATTCTTGGTTATTTGATGAACGCAAAATAATTATTTTAAGATATAATAAGTTTGATGATAAATTTAAGAAAACATTTTTAAAAAATTTAAAAGAGTATAGCCATTCTAAATATGGATTATTGGACGAAGTTAATGATTCTAAAAATTTTTATTGTTCGAAATTTGTATGGCTAATATATTTCAAAACTGTAAAAGATTTAAAATATGACTCAAATTTTAATTTAAATAAAAATAAAACATTTATCTTCCCCTATGATTTTGTAAATTTTAATAGTTTAGGAAAAGTTAATTTATAACAAATTGAGAAAATTTTTAAAAATATAGAAATTAGAATAAATATTTTATTTAATAGACCAATACCACAAATACTTTGTGGTATTTTTTTTTATGAAAATCTAGTATAATAAGGGTGTATACAAAAATATTAAAAGGATGGAAATAATATGGATATAAAGTATTTTCAATATCAAGATAATTTTCTAAAAAAGTTAAAATCAGATGAAAAAACAATTATTGTATTTAGTGATTATTCTTTAAAAAATACATATATGAGAAATAGAGAAAAAAATATATTGAAACCTGAAGGGATGTTACTTACTTTAGATGAATTTAATAAATATATATTTAAAACAAATAGAAAGCTTCTAACAGATGCTAAAAGACCTTTGACCTTTTATCAAAATTTAAATAAAAAAATAAAAGAAGAATTAAATATAAAAAACTACTATGATATTATAGATTTAGCAGATTTATTTTTCAAATATTACAGGGAAAAAAATCTTAGTTTAGTTTCAAATATAAAAAATCTTCAAAAATGGCAAAGGGACTATATTGATAGACTTCATAGAATAAAAAAAATCTATGATAAATTTTTAAGTGAAAAAAATTATTTGCCAAGTGATTGGTTAGAATCCTATGAAAACTTTAATAGGGATTTTTTTGATTCTTATGAAAAAATAATATTTGTGGATATATTTGATTTTTCAAATTTGCATAGGAAAATAATAGGGGAAATAGAAGATAAAGTTCAAGTGAGTTTATTATTGCAATGTAAAAAGGATGACTATAATGAAGAGTTATTAAAATTAGAAAAGGTGTCCCTAGATGGAATAAGAAATATCCAAGTACAAATTTATGAGACAAATGAAAATTTAGAAGAAATGCTAAATCTAATATTTTTACATGGAAAGGGGGATAGTCCCTTTGATATATTTACCCCTAATCCAGAAAGAAATAACTTTCATAAAACACTACCAAAACACTTTAAATCTCAACAGTTAAAAGTACTAGATGATACTAAACTATATAGGTTCATGAGTAGGCAATGTGATCTATTAAACTCAATTGAATTTAAAAAGGAAGAGGGGATAGGTGTTGAGGTTCTAGCTAAATGCCTAAGTGATGAAATATTTTGCAAAATTTATAATATTAATGGAAATATATTAAATTTCTATAAAATTTTAATTGAAAATGAATATAGGTATTTAAATAAAAATACCATAGATGAAGAGAACATAGGATGGATCTTTAAAAGATATAATTACAACAGTGAAGAAATGAATGATTTTAGAGAGGGTTTCTATAAAATTTATGATGACTTGCAAGAACTTTCAAATTATAAAACTGTTGATGAATTCTATAATTATTTAAAGAAAATAGGTTTAGAAAACTTTCAAGAAATCAAGTACAAGGATTTAATGGAAAAATTTTATGAGGTTTTGGGAAACATAAAATCCAGTGAAAGACTGTGTGGAGAAGTTGGTTTCAATGGTTTGTTCAAAGAAAATGTAGGAGCATCTATATATAAATTATTGATAAAATATTTAGAAGGAATTGAAATAAGGGAAGTTGAAAGGGAAAAATCAACTGAAACTGTGGGATTAATTAAAAATCTAATGGACGCTAGGTTAAATTATAATAAGGATAGCTATTTCATAGATATAACCAATGAAAACTTACCTGGAAATATAAAGGATTCCTTTATTTTCACAGAGAGTCAAAGGGAAGAAAATAATTTCCCAACTTTAGATGATAAAATAAATATTCTAAAACAAAGGTTTGTTCAAGGGATATTTAATTCAAGGGAAAGTATAATATTTACAAAGAAAAATGAAGAAAAGGGAATAGAAAAATCAGTTTTTCTAGAGGAACTTATACTAGAAAATAACATAGAAGTTGAAAATAAGAACTTAACTGAAGAAAATATAAATGAAATAATAAAGGATGCCTTGTATAAAAAAAGAGATTTTAATATTGAAAGAAATACCATGGAATTAAAAAAGAATTTTGAAAATCTAAAGGATAATCAAATATCCCTAGGAGCCTATGATGTAATAATGTTATCATCTTGTGAATACAAATATTTTTTAAATAAAATTATGAAGTTAGAAAAAGAAGAAGAGTTAGTGTATGGAACATCCCTTAGACTACTTGGAACTACAGTTCATAAAATATTTGAACAAGTTGGAATAATAATGAGAGAACAAATAGAAAAATCAGGGAATTTTAAAGTTGATGAACAAATGGTGGATAAGTATATAAGAATGGCTAAAAAATCAGATAAAATGAAAATACCTGTATACGTTGATATATATTTAAATAAAATTATATACCCTGCAATAAAAAACAGTATATTTGAATTTTATAATTATTTGGAAAAAAGATTTAAAAATAAAAAAATAAATAGTTTCTACAGTGAAAAGGAAAAAGTATATAAAAGTGATTATTCTAAATTAAAGGAAAATCCTGAAATTTTAATTAAGGGAAGAATAGATTTAGCAATAGAAACTTCCACTGGAAACACTTTAATAGACTATAAAACTGGTGGGAAACAAGATGGACAGCTAGATATTTACTCTCTTATTATGTATGGGGGAGATATGGAAGTTGAGAAAATAATGTATAATGTTTTTAAATTAGAAGGAAAAGTTGAAGATAAAAATATATTTACAAGGGAAAGTTTAAATAATATATTCTTAGATTTTGTGAAACTAGAGCATTATAAAAGAACAGATAAAAAAACAATGTGCAATAATTGTGACTATATAAACATTTGCAGAAGAGAGGAGAGCTATAAATATGAAGAAAATATTAAAAGCTAGTGCAGGTACAGGGAAAACATATAGATTAGCATTGGAATATGTAATTTCATTAATAAATGGGGAACCTCAAAATGATATTATAGTTATGACTTTCACAAGAAAGGCAACCTCTGAAATAAAAAAAAGAATAGTGGATTTCTTAAAAAGTCTATGTATTATGGATGAAGAGGGGATTAATATAAAAAAATCCATAGAAAACCTATATCCTAAAATAAATATAGATGAAGTTAATATGAAAAAAATATATGAAAATATTGTGTTAAACAAGGATAATTTAAAAGTTTATACAATTGATGGTTTTAAAAATATTATTTTTAAAAATTCCGTGTCAAAGATGTTAAATATTAACACCTTTGAAATTATAGAGGATTTTGAAAACTATGAAATTTTAAAGAAATGTTTTGAAAAAATAACCTCAAGTGAGAAGAATTTTAAGTTGTTTCAGAAATTTTTTGAAACTAATTTAGAGAGAAATGTTGAAAAACATATTGATACTTTAGGGGGAATTATAAATCATAGATGGAAGTACATTCTACTTGAAAAAAGAGAAAGAGAGCCCTATGATGTTTCTCAAGAGATGACACAAATTGATGAAATGTTAAGTGTTTTGGAAAAAATAAGAGAATATAAAAAAAAGGAAAGCACTCCAATAGTAGAGCATGTTAAAAAATTATATAAGGAGTATCTAGGATTAGATACATATTTAGAAAAGGAAAAGTTCTTACTAAATAATTGGAAGACAATACTAGATGATAAATATATATTAGATGGTAGAAAAATAAGAGCAGGGAAAGATGAATATGTTTTGGAATTATTTCAAGATCAAATGGAAATAATGGATGATCTTAAAAGTGAAATTTCCAAAAGAATATACAATGATAAAGTTATATCCTATGAAAGGGAAATGTTATCCTTTTTAGACGATATATATGGAATTTATGATGAAATAAAATTTAAAGAGCATAAGTTTACCCACAGTGATATAACTAATTATACACTTAAATATATTGGAAATAATGAGCTTAATCTTTTAGATGAAAACAATAAGATAACAACTTACATGAAGGAAATCCTTGAAAGTGAAGCTACAACAATATTTATAGATGAATTTCAAGATACAAGTGTAGTTCAATGGAAAATCTTATCTCCCTTTGTGGAAAGTGCAAAGAATGTAATCTGTGTTGGAGATGAAAAGCAAAGTATATATGGATGGAGGGATGGGGATAAAAACCTATTTATGAAACTTCCAAATATTATAGATTGTGAAGTTGAAAGTTTGGATACTTGTTATAGAAGTGAAAAAAGAATAGTTGATTTTACAAATAGCTTTTTTGAAAACTATTCAAAGTCCTTAGGGGATATTTCTTGGGAATTTAATAGGGTTAATGGAAATAAAAGTGAAAGTAAAGGCTTTGTAGGACTGTACTCAAAGGGAGATAGTAAGGATGATGAATTTTCATATAAAGAAATTATAAAATTACTTAAAGAAAATTATAATGGACAATATAAGGGAATAGGAATATTAGCTAGAAGTAATAAGATTTTAAATAAAATGGCCTTTGCCCTTTCAGAAAATAAAATTCCATATTTTCTAGAAACTAGATTGAGTATATTTGAATCAAGGGTTGTAAGTCCAATATTAACTTTGTTTAAATACTTTATAACAGAGAATAATTTTTATTTAATTGAATTTTTAAGGGATGATCTAATATTTATTGGGGATGACTCTTTAAAAAAAATACTTTTAAATTTAGATAATTTAGATAACTTTAATTTTGAAAATCAAGATGAGAAAAAAGTATATGATAAAATAATTAAATATAAAAATATGTATAGGGAGAATAATTTTAAACTTTATACAGTTATAGAAGAGATAATAAAAGATTTTGGTGTGCTAGATAAGTATACAAGTGAAAGTGATATTAAGAATGTATATAAGTTCTTGGAAAAATGCAAGGAATTTGAATTTGTAGAGGAATTAATAGAAGAGGTAAAGGAAAACAATGATTCTAGCCAGTATAGGCAAGAGTCAACAAAGGAATATAATGGAGTAGCCCTAATG
Source organism: Fusobacterium sp. IOR10 (assembly GCF_010367435.1). Classification (NCBI taxonomy): domain Bacteria; kingdom Fusobacteriati; phylum Fusobacteriota; class Fusobacteriia; order Fusobacteriales; family Fusobacteriaceae; genus Fusobacterium; species Fusobacterium sp. IOR10. Next base: position 16,651 of record NZ_WJWY01000013.1, on the reverse strand, counting down.
ACAATTCATAAATCAAAGGGTCTTGAATTTGATACAGTTTTTTATATTCATAAGGAAGGAAATAATTCTGGGAATAAAGGTTTTCAATTTAATATAAAGATAAATGACAATTACAAAAAAGTAGATGACTATTTAATAACAGAAAGTTCATATGAAAAGATTTTCACTTATTTAGAGGATCAATTTGACTATGCCAGTGATAAAAAAAGAAAGGAAGCTGAAGAGGAGATAAATAATATTTATGTGGCTCTAACTCGTCCTAAAAAAAATCTTTTTATAGTAATTGACAAGGTTAGTAAAAATGGAGACTTTCAAAAATTAGTAGGGGCAAATTATTTCAATTCTCAGTTAGTATATACTTTAGGTGAAGTCTATTTAAAGGAAAGAACAAAGGAAGAAGAAAAAATAGAAGATATGAAAAAATCCAAGGAAAATGAAAAACTAAATATTGATTTTAGAGAACTTTCCTATGACAGTGAAAAATTAGAAGAAAACATTAATAAACTTACAAATGAAAGGGAAAACTTTACCATTGAAAGGGAAGAAAAAAAGATTCTAGGTACTGTTGTGCATTATTTCTTTGAAAACATTAAATATGCAAGGGAAGATGAAATAATATTAGCTAGGGAAAAAACAATTTCCAAATATGGTGCCTTGTATGAGGAAAACTTTTTAGAAAAGTTATTTTCAAGGAAATTTATAGAAAGAAACATAAGGGATAAGGAAGATATATTTTCAGAATCTTGGGATTTTATCTATAATGAATATCCAATATATTCTGAAGAGGATAAGAGCCTTTATAGAATAGATAGACTAATGATAAAAAAACCAAGTTTAGAAGAAAAGGGAAAGGTTTTTATTGTGGATTATAAAACTGGGGGACATGAGGAAGAACAAATAGAAAACTATGAAAAATTAGTTTCCCAGTCTTTGGAGAAACTAGGGGTATTAGATAGTTATAATATAGAAAAAATATATTTGGAAATCAATATGGAAAATAATTAGGGGGAACTAATGAAAAATGTATTGGAGTTAGAATTTATTCAAAATTATGCCATGGCCATTTCTTCTATATTAGAGGCAGACGTGACTATTGTGGATAAAAATTTAATAAGGGTAGCTGGAACAGGGGAGTATTTAGAAAGATTAGGGGAAAAAATACCTGAGGATTCTTTTTTTGGAGAAATAATATTAAAGGGTAATAAGAAAAAAGTTAGAGATTGTCTAGAGCAAGGGGCTTGTGATAAATGTGAGAAAAGGGATCAATGTGAAAAAAGAGATCAATGCAGGGAACTTGCAAATATAGCAGAACCTATTAGCTTAAATAATGAGGTAATAGGAGTTATAGGAATAATTGCCTTTAATAAAAACCAAAAAAAATGTTTGTTAGAAAAAAGAGCTTCCATGGAAGAATTTTTAAAATATATGAGCTTATTATTAGAAAGTAAAATCCAGCTAGCTATGGAAAAGAGAAAATTAGAAGGACAAATAAATGATGTTATAAATTCTCAAAGTATTGAAGTTAGAAGAAATAAATTCATAGGTAAAAATGAATCTATTAAGAATATTTTAAACCTATGTGATAAAATTGGAAAATCTAGTTCAACAGTTGTTATAACAGGGGAAAGTGGTACTGGAAAGGATTTATTAGCAAAATATATTCATTCAGTAAGTGATAGGAAAGATAAACTTATGATATCTATAAATTGCGGGGCTATTCCTGAAAATCTTGTGGAAAGTGAACTTTTTGGATATGAAGAGGGAGCTTTTACAGGGGCGAAAAAAAGCGGACATATAGGTAAATTTGAACTAGCTAACAACAGTACTTTATTTTTAGATGAAATAGGGGATATGCCCCTTCATGTACAAAAAAAACTTCTTAGAGTTTTACAGGAAGAAAAGATAGAAAGAGTTGGTGGGAAATGTTCAATACCTATAAATGTTAGGGTTATTTGTGCTACTAATAAAAATTTAGAAAAAATGGTTGAAGAAAAGACATTTAGGGAAGATTTATATTATAGAATTAATGTTATTCCTATAAAAATTCCAGCTTTGAGAGAAAGAAAAGAGGATATAATTAACTTTATAGATTACTTTATAAAACTATATAATAAAAAACTCTCTAAAAATGTTTTAGGTGTAACAACTGAGGCTAAAAGAGCCATGATAAATTATGATTGGTCAGGAAATGTTAGGGAACTTAGAAATATAATAGAATATATTGAAAATGTTATAGAGGGAAACTATATAGAACTTAAAGATCTACCAGTACAAATAAGTAAAAATCATAGGATGGGTATTTCAAATAAAAATCTTTCAGAAATAATTGAAGATTATGAAAGAAATATTCTTAAGGATTTAACAAAAAATATAAATACTTTAGAAGAAAAGGATGCTTTAGCTAAAAAATTAGGTATAAGCAGAGCAACTTTATATAGAAAATTATCTGCATATAAACTATAAATTAATTTATCAATTTTGAGAAAGGGTTATCATTTATGATAACCCTTTCTTTTCAATTGTTTCCAAAAATAAAATTTTGAAATTTATCAAATCTGATAAAAAAAGATGGAACTTTAAATTGAGATGTCCGGGAAAAGCAGAGGTGTAAAATGGCACGTAAATTGCTTATTATATACTTGAGAAATAAAATAAATTAAAGAGGTGGGGTAATGAATAAATATGCAGATTTTATAAAATTAGCTAAATCTGAAATGAAACCTAGTATGGGTTGTACAGAACCAGTTGCAATAGGACTAGCAGTATCAAATACATGTAGATATTTGGAAAAACCAGCTACAAAAATAAAATTAAAAATAAGTTCAAATATTTTTAAAAATGCCTTTTGTGTTAAATTACCAAATACAGATGAATCTGGAATTAAACTAGCATCAGCTTTAGGATATTTATTAACAAAGGAAAACAATGATATGGAAATTTTCAAAGGTGTTACTCCTGAATTAATTTCAAAGGCTGAAGCACTTGTAAAAGACAACTTTGTAGAAATGGAAGCTATGAAGGATAGTAGATTTTACATAGAAGTTTTAGCAACTAATGAGCATGAAAAAGTTGAAACTCTAACTTTAGATAGACACGATAATTTAGTAAAAGTTGAAAAAAATGGAGAAGTTATTTTAAATAAATTAGAAAATAAGCCAGGTGAAAATTCAACTGAAGAAAAATATATGGATATTTCCAAGTTCACTGTTAAGGAATTAATAGAAGTGGCAGAAACTATAGATGTTAAAGATTTGGAATTTTTAGATGAATGTATAAATATGAATTTAGCAGCTTCAGAAGAGGGGCTAAAAAAAGATTATGGTATGCACATTGGAAGAACAATTAAAAGATTAATTGAAGAAAAAACTTTATCAGATGACATTGTAAACCATGTGAAAATGGTAACATCTGCAGCAGCAGACATGAGAATGGGTGGAGGTCCCTTTTCAGCAATGACAATTGCAGGAAGTGGAAACCAAGGTTTCCAAACAAGTTTACCTGTAATAGCAGTGGCTTCCTATTTAAAACTACCTAGAGAAAAAATGTTAAGAGCTTTATTTATTAGTATTTTAGTTATGCTTAGAATGAAATGTAACTTAGGAAGATTATCTCCAATCTGTGGTGGTATGTTAGGTGGAACAGCTGCTTCAGCTGGAATCACTTGGTTATTAGGAGGAAAACTAGCAGAAATAAAAGGTGCTATGAATAATATGTTTTCAAGTATTACAGGGATGATGTGTGATGGTGCAAAGGACGGATGTTCAGCAAAATTATGTTCTTGTTCTGGGGAAGCAGTATTAGCAGCAAAATATTCAATAGCAGGGGTTAGAGCTAGTAAAACAGATGGAATAGTTAGTGAAAAAATAGAAGATACAATGGATAATGTAGCAAGACTTTCAAATGAAGGAATGAAAGAAATTGACATGACTGTAATTGATATATTATCAAACAAATAAAAATAAATAGATAGGTATACAAAAAAGCAGGAATATTAATATTCCTGCTTTTGCTCTATTTTTTTAATATAAGGTCACATGTACAAATTTTAGGCACATACATATGATGATTTTCAATATCACGATAATAGTTAGTTTCCTTGTTTATAGCATTAAAAATAGAAGATTTTTCTGCAGGTTCCCCAAGGGCAATTAATATTTCTGGACTGTAACTATCAGGAATATTTAAAAGACTTTGTATTCTATCTTTATTAAAGGAAGCAACGATACATCCTCCTAGATTCATTTCTGTTGCAGTTAATAGTATATTTTGTGCAGCTATTCCCATATCAAAATAATTATAATTATAATTAAGGTTTCTATTGTTTGGCAAACATAAAATAATATAACCTCTAGGACATTGATTTTCAGAAGGGTTCCACTTTATCCCTCCAGCCCAAGCAATGTTAGGAAAGATTTCATCACATAAATCTTTTTCCCAAACTATAGAGTATCTAATATTCTGAGCATTTCTAGCACTGGCTCCAAGTCTAGCATTTTCAATCATTTTAATTAACTCTTCCTTGTAAATACTTCTACTTGTAAAAGATCTATAAGAACGATTTTTTAAAAAAATACTTTTGTTCATACATTAAGCCTCCTAAATATAATAATAAAACTATAAGTAGATGATAAATTAAAAGCAATAAAATGTCAATTTTAAATTTTAAAAATATGGACAAAAATTAAATAATGAGATATGATTATGTTAGGAGGTGATAAAAATGAGACAAAATTTAGAAGAATATCTAAATGCAATAAGTCATTATATAGGAGCAGGGTTGTCATTAGTTGCTTTAATTTTAATGGTTATGAAATCTTCTAAAACATTTGAAGTGGGATATACAGTGGGATGCGTAATTTTTGGATTAGCATTAATATTTCTATATTCAATGTCAGGAACATATCATATTTTAAAACAAGGAAAAACAAAAAATACATTTAGGGTTTTAGACCATGTGGCTATTTATGTTTTAATTTCAGCGTCTTATACCCCATATATTTTTACTGTATTACATGGTAGAACTAGATGGATTATTTTTGCTGCCCAATGGGGACTTACATTTCTTGGTATTATTTTTAAAATCTTTTTTACAGGTAGATTTAAAGGAGTTTCAACATTAATTTATTTGTTTATGGGTTGGATGATAATGTTTGTATTTAAAGATATTAAACTAGCTTTAAGTAGCATATCTTTAGATTTTTTAATTATAGGTGGAATAACTTATTCAGTGGGAGCTTTATTTTATATGATGAAAAGATTAAAATTTAGTCACTGTATATGGCATATGTTTGTAATAGGAGGAAGTTTCTTTAATTTCTTGTCTATTTACTATATAGTTTAGGAGAAATGATGAACTTTTATATAAAAATGATAATTAAAATGTTAGAAAGAAGTATGACAGGTCAAGATTCAGAAGTTTTGGTAAAATTAAAAAAAGGGATAGACTTATCCACTAAAGACAAAAAAGAACTAGAAGAAATAATAGATAATTTATAAATATAAAAACTGCGGAGGAAATATGGAATTTGTAAAGGATTTTAATAAGGAAGCTATAGCCTATAAGGATAGAAAGTATTCTTATACAGAGGTAATAAGGGCAGCAAAGTATTTTTCATCAATATTAAAAATTCAAAAGGGAGATAGGGTAGTAAATTTCTTGGAAAATAGACCAGAATTTATATTCAATTTCTTTGGATTATGGGATGCAAAGGGTATTCCAGTAAATGTTGATGCTTCATATAATGCTGAAGAACTAGAGTATGTTCTATCAGATTGTGATCCTAAATATATTTTAACTTCAACAAAAAATTATGACACAGCTCTTGAGGCAGTTAAACTTTCTGGGAAAGAAATCAAAGTAATAAACACTCAAGTGATAACTATACCAGAGGATTTTAAAGTTGATGAAAATGTTATAAGATCACCTGAGCCAGAAGATGTAGCTGTACTACTGTATACATCAGGAACAACAGGACAACCAAAGGGTGTAATGTTAACCTTTGATAATTTAATGTCAAATGTAGATGCAACAACAGAAATAAAAATGTCAACACCAGAGGATAAAATGCTAGCGTTGTTACCATTTCATCATATGTTTCCCCTTTCAATAAATTTACTTATAGCTATACATATAGGGGCATTAATTGTATTGTTAGATGATCTTTCAGCAAGTTCAATAATGAGTACATTACAAAAGCATAAAATTACAATATTTGTTGGGGTTCCTAGACTTTGGGAAATGATACATAAGGGATTAATGGATAAGATAAATAAAAAATCTTTTACAGCAAAATTATTTAAATTATGTAAGAAAATAAATAATGAAAAGTTTAGTAGATTAATTTTTAAAAAGATTCATGAGGCTCTAGGTGGAAATATAAGATACCTAGTTTCAGGGGGAGCTAAAATAAATCCAGAAATACTAGAGGACTTTAGTACTTTGGGAATTAGAGTATTAGAGGGATATGGGTTAACAGAAACATCTCCAATTATAGCTTTTAATAGGGAAAATGATATTAGAATAGGAACTGTTGGAACTTTAATACCTGGAGTTACAGCTAAAATAGCAGAGGATGGAGAATTCCTTGTAAAGGGTAGAAATGTTATGAAGGGTTACTATAATAATCCTAAAGCTACAAAGGAAGCAATAGATGAAGATGGATGGTTCCACACTGGGGATTTAGCTAAAATAGAAAATGGCTATATCTCAATTATAGGAAGAAAAAAGGAAATGATAGTTTTATCAAATGGTAAAAATATAAATCCTGTGGAAATAGAAAATGAAATATTAAAGGGAACAGACATAATTCAAGATATAGGAATAGTTGAACATAAAAACCATTTACTAGCTTTGATCTATCCTAATTTTAAGATTGTAGAGGAAAGAAAAATAAATAATATTACAGAAACTCTAAAATGGGAAATTGTTGATAGCTATAATGTAACTGCTCCAAAATATAGAAAAATACTAGAAATAAAAATAGTCAAAGAGGAATTACCTAAAACTAAACTTGGAAAATTAAGAAGATTTATGTTTAAGGATCTAATAGAAGATGGAGAAGAGAGCAAAAGCAGTATAAAGGAAGAAACTAAAAAGAAAACAGAGGCAAAAAAAGAAGACAAGGAATATGATACTGTTGAGTTTAAAGCTCTGTATGAATACATAAAAAAAGAACATGGGGAAGAAATAACTCCAGATTCTCATATTGAAATAGATGTGGGGATGGATTCTTTGGATATAGTTGAAATGAATGCCTTTATTGAAAAAACTTTTGGTTTTGAAATTGATGAAGATGAAGTTGGAACAGTTAAAACAATTAGAAAGATTTGTGAATATATTAGACAAAATAGTAATTTCTACCATGAGGAAAACATAGATTGGAAAGAAATTCTTTTAAATGAAGAGGTTAACTATACTTTACCTAAAAGTTCGATAGTTACATTAACAAGAATTTTAATATCTCCCATGTTATCAATTTATTTGAGACTAAAGAAAAAAGGTTTGGAAAAAATATCAAAGGATAGAAGAATATACATTTGTAATCATGAAAGTTTCATAGATGCTCTAGTTGTTTCTAAATTATTTAACAACAAACAAGCAAAGGACACATATTATTTTGCAATTAAAAAACATTTTGAAAAACCAGTGATGAAATTTATAGCAGATCACGGAAATATTGTGTTAGTTGATATTAACAAAAACTTAAAAGAAAGCTTACAAATTGCAGCTAAGGTTTTAAAATCAAATAAAAATTTAGTTATTTTCCCAGAGGGAGCAAGAACTAGAGATGGAGAATTACAAAATTTCAAAAAGTTTTTCGCTGTTCTTTCTAAGGAATTAAATGTTCCAATAACAGTAATTGGAATCTCAGGAACTTATGAAGCTATGCCTTATGGATCTAAATCCATTAAACCAGGGAATATAAAGGCAGAAGTTTTAGGAGATGTTATTCCAGAAAAATTAACAGTGGAAGACATTGTAAAAGAGTCTAAAGCTATGATTTTCAATTGGAAAAACAAAGGAAAATCAATGAAATAAAAAAGAATTCAGTTGACAAAATTCCATATATAAGGTATACTATTTATGAATTAGATTAAAAGAAACTTAGCTTTGTGAAATGAGGTATCGAAATAAGTACTTAAGTTCAAAACTAGTCTTTATCTATTCAATAAAAGTATTTTATGGAGGTATCACAATGAACAAAGGAACAGTAAAATGGTTTAACGCAGAAAAAGGATTTGGATTTATCACTTCTGAAGAAGGAAACGATTTATTCGTACATTTCTCTGAAATTAAAAAAGAAGGATTCAAAACTTTAGAAGAAGGTCAAGCAGTGACTTTTGATGTAAAAGAAGGACAAAAAGGTCCTCAAGCAGCTAACGTAGAAATCGCGTAGTTCTTGATATAAAAAAAAAGAATAATTTTCATCCCACTCTTAGGAGTGGGATTTTTTTTTACCAAAAATTTAAATTAACAGAAAGAATTAAGTTGTTAATAAAAAAGAATTCAGTTGACAAATTTTTGTATTTAGTGTATAATTCTTGTAGAAGTAGATCAAAAGAAATTTAGCTTTGGTAAATGGGGTATCGAAATAAGTACTTAAGTTCAAAACTAGTCTTTATCTATTCAATTAAAAGTATTTTATGGAGGTATCACAATGAACAAAGGAACAGTAAAATGGTTTAACGCAGAAAAAGGGTTTGGATTTATCACTTCTGAAGAAGGAAATGACTTATTCGTACATTTCTCTGAAATCAAAAAAGAAGGATTCAAAACTTTAGACGAAGGTCAAGCAGTAACTTTTGATGTAAAAGAAGGACAAAAAGGTCCTCAAGCAGCTAACGTAGAAATCGCGTAGTTCTTGATTAAACTGAATAATTTATCCCACTCTTAGGAGTGGGATTTTTTTATATATACATATAAGACATATAAAATATATATATATAAATGAATAATAATTAAGGGATTAGTGGAAAAGTACAGTAAAAATTGGTATAATCTAAAGTAATTAGTTGATTGTAAAAAAATAATACTGGAGGGTTATATGGACAAGTTAAATAAAGGAAGTATATGGAAAGCTTACAGATTTTCGATTATTTTAGTAGGAGCTATATTTTTAGGAAGTTTAGTTGGCTTAAGAATGGGAGAAAAAGCTAAAATGTTTAAACCCCTAGGGGATCTATTTATAAATGGAATGTTTACATTAGTTGTACCTCTGGTTCTAGTAACTATAAGTGGTTCTATTTCATCTATGAGTGATATGAAAAGATTAGGTAAAATTTTAAAAAGTTTGTTATTTATATTCTTTGGAACAGGGGCAATAGCAGCAGTACTGGTTCTAATTGTAGTTAATATATTTCCACCAGCAAAGGGAGTAGTTTTAAACATGCCCCAAGCAGTGGCGTTAAAACCTTTCTCAACAGGTGGTCAAATTGTTTCAGCCTTAACAGTTACAGATTTTCCAGAATTAATTTCTAGAAAAAATATGCTTCCACTTATTATATTTGCAATAATTTTTGGAATGTGTGTAAATGGAATAGGAGAAAAGGGGAAAATTGTTTCAAGGGGATTAGATGCATTATCTGAAGTATTTTTAAAAATGGTAGGTCTTTTAATGTACTATGCACCAATTGGATTAGGAGCTTATTTTGCAGCTTTAATAGGGGAATATGGAAAGGATCTAATAGGATCTTATGCAAGGGCTCTAGCAATTTATTATCCCTTGTGTTTTGCTTATATGATTATATTTTTCCCAATATATGCATATATTTCAGGGGGAAAAGAGGGAGTAAAAGCTTTAAAACATGTTTTTTCTCCAGCAGTAACAGCTGTTGCCACTCAAAGTAGTATAGCAACTCTTCCTGTTAACTTAGAAGCTTGTGAAAACATAGGTGTTCCAAAGGACATTAGAGATATAGTTCTTCCAATAGGAGCAACAGCTCATATGGATGGAACAGTATTTAGTACTATTTTAAAGATTTCATTTTTATTTGGAATATTCCAAATACCATTTACTGGTATGGGAACTTACATAAGTGCAATACTACTTGCAATAGCAGGGGGAGTAGTTATGTCAGGAGTTCCTGGTGGAGGATTAATAGGTGAAATGCTAATAGTTACAATGTATGGTTTCCCACCTGAAGCCTTTCCAATTATTGCAACAATAGGATATTTAGTTGATCCACCAGCAACAATGATAAATGCAAGTGGAGATACAATAGCTTCAATGCTTGTAACAAGAGTAGTTGAAGGAAAAGATTGGTTAAATAAAAAATTAGGCTAAAAAATATTAAAAGGAGCTGTGTTATGGATAGAAAATCATTACTAAAAGATATAAAAAGAGTTGTAATTAAGATTGGTACATCAACATTGACTCATGAAAATGGATATCTTAATATAAATAAAATAGAAAAATTAGTTAGAAATATATCTCATATTCAAAACTTAGGCTATGAGGTTATTGTTGTAAGTTCAGGTGCAGTTGGAGCAGGTATGGGAAGATTACATTTAAAAGAAAGACCTAAAACAATTCCTGAAAAACAAGCAATAGCAGCAGTTGGACAAGTTGCTCTTATTCATTTATATCAAAAATTATTCTTTGAATACAATAAAAATATAGCACAATTACTTTTAACAGGGGAAGATTTAGGAGATAGACAAAGATTTTTAAATGCTAGAAATGCTTGTTTTGAACTTATAAGTAAGGATATAATTCCAATAATAAATGAAAATGATTCTGTGCTAACAGAGGAAATAAAAATAGGTGACAATGATACCTTGTCAGCCCTTGTTGCTAGTTTAATAGATGCAGATCTATTAATAATACTATCTGACATTGACGGACTATATACAGCAGATCCAAGAAAAGACCCAGAAGCTAAATTAATAACTACAGTTGAAGAAGTTACAGAGGAAATTAAGAATATGGGAAAAGGAGCTGGAAGTAGCTTAGGTACAGGGGGAATGGCAACTAAAATAAGAGCTGCAGAAATAACAGTTTCTAGAGGAATAAATATGCTAATTGCCAATGGGGAAGATCCTGATATAATTGTTGAGATTTTAAATGGAGCACAGGTTGGAACACTTTTCTTACCCTTTGATAAGGCAGTTGGATCTAGAAAGCATTGGATAAAATATAATTCAGGAAAACATGGGAAAATTATAGTTGATGAAGGTGCAAAAAATGCTGTTATAGCTGGAAAAAGTTTACTTCCAAAGGGAGTAACAGAAGTTATAGGAGATTTTGTTAAAGGTGATGTAGTGTCATTGTATTCTAGTGAAGATAAGGAAATAGGTAAAGGAATAGTTAACTATTCTTCTTCAGAAATTGATTTAATAAAGGGATGTCACAGTGGTAAGTTGGAAGAAATATTAAATGAACCTGAATACTTAGAGGTAATACACAGTAACAACATTAGCAGAAATTAAGGGGGTATTATGAGCTATATAGAAGAAATTTGTAAAAATGCAAAGGAAGCATCTAGAAAATTAACAAACTTAAGTGTAAAGGAAAAAAATATAATTCTAAGGGCTATGAGTGATGCTCTTATTAATTCAGTTGATGAAATATTAATAGAAAATAATAAAGACATAGAAAATGGTAAAAAGAAAAATTTATCAGAGGCCTTTTTAGATAGATTAAAATTAAATAAAGAAAGAATAGAGGGAATGTCAAAATCCCTAATAAAAATAGCAGATTTTCAAGATCCAATAGGAGAAACAGTTAAAGGATGGAAACTTGAAAATGAATTGAAAATAGATCAAGTTAGGGTTCCAATAGGTGTAATAGCTATGATATTTGAATCTAGACCAAATGTTACTGTGGACGCAGCTGGTCTTTGTTTAAAATCAGGAAATGCCATTATATTAAGAGGTGGAAGTGATGCTATAAATTCAAATAAAGCGTTAAGTAAAATAATAATAGAAGCTGGAATTAAGGCTGGAATGCCAAAGGGAGCTGTTCAATTAATAGAAAAAACAGATAGAAAATTAGTTGGGGAACTTTTAAGTGAAGTGAAATATATAGATGCTGTAATTCCTAGAGGTGGAAAATCTTTGAAAAAAGCAATTAACGAAACATCCAAGGTGCCAGTTATAGAAACAGGTGCAGGGGTTTGTCACCTATACATAGATGAGTTTGCAGATGATAAGATGGGTATTGATATTCTAATCAATGGGAAAACTCAAAGACCAGGTGTTTGTAATGCCCTAGAGACATTGTTAATTCATGAAAGTAAACTAGGTTTATTAGGGGAAATTGAAAAAAGATTAAAGGAAAAGAAAGTTGAAATAATTGCAGATGAAAAGGCTTCAAAGTATTTAAAGGATTTTAAATTAGCAACTGATGCAGACTGGGAAGAGGAATATCTTTCTTTGAAAATATCAATAAAAACAGTAGCTTCAATAGAAGAGGCCATTGACCACATTGAAAAATATAGCACAAAACATTCAGAGGCTATAATAACTTCTTCCTTTGAAAATTCAGAAAAATTTCTACAAGAAGTGGATTCAGCTTGTGTTTATGTTAATGCATCCACTCGTTTTACAGATGGTGGAGAATTTGGATTTGGAGGGGAAATAGGTATAAGTACTCAAAAATTGCATGCTAGAGGACCTATGGGTATAAGAGAGCTAACAACTACTAAATATATAATTAGAGGTAATGGTCAAGTTAGGTCATAATATATGCTTAAAAAAAGTTGACATTTTAAGTAAAGAATGCTAAAATATCTCAAATACAAAATAAAAAACAGGGAGGATGTATTAAATGAAAAAATTAAATAATAATTATAAAAAAAATATATCTTCTGAAAATACATTTTCTTGGTGTTGGTGCTAAAAAAAGTTTGTAATTGTTTTATAAAAAACAGATACAGACTAATTTTGGTTTATTAATTAATTAGGAAAGTGTAGCTGTGTATATATAATTAATGTTAATTTATTAATTTGAACCTCAGGTGCAACCTGAGGTTTTTTTTATAAACAAATTTAAAAAAATAAAAAACTAGGAGGAACAATGGAGAAGAAGAGAGAACTATGGACAAGTCGATCAGGATTTATTTTTGCAGCTATTGGTGCAGCAGTGGGGCTTGGGAACCTATGGAGATTTCCATTTCAAGCGTATAAAAATGGTGGAGGTGCTTTTTTCTTTCCATATATAGTAGCCTTACTTTCTTGTGCAATACCTTTAATGATATTAGAGTATACATATGGTCGTAGAATTAGAGGTGGATCTATAAAAGCTTTTAAAACTATTAGTGCAAAGTATGAGTGGATTGGTTGGATGCAAGTTATGGTCCCTATAGTTGTAATGATGTTTTACTGTACAATTATCTCAGTGTCAATGATATTTATGGTATGGTCTTTGGGACATGCCTTTGGAATAGTTAATTTTATGGGAGATCCTGGAAAATTAATGGGAATGGTAACAGGAAGTGCCTCAGGGCCCTTTGATTTTAGAAGTGGAATAAGCAAGTACTTATTTTTCTTTGTAATTATAGTTTGGATATCTAATTTAATTATAGTGAGAAAAGGTATTTCAAAGGGAATCGAAAAGGTTTCTAGAATATTTACACCAGTTTTAATAATTATGATGCTTATGTTTATGATAAATTCCCTTAGATTAAATGGGGCTATGTTTGGATTAAAGCAATTATTTACTCCAGATTTTACAAAAATATTAGATCCAAATATCTGGGTTTCAGCCTATGCTCAAGTTTTCTTTTCAACAACATTAGGTGTTGGTGTTATGATAGCCTATGGATCTTATTTAAAGGAAGATGCTGATATTGTTGGTAGTTCTATTATAACAGTTGCTGCAAATGCATCCTTTGATATAATTGCAGGGGTTACAGTATTTTCAACTTTAGGATATCTTGTTACAAACATGGGTGTTGAATTTGATTCCTTTGGAAGTGGAGCAGGAATAGCTTTTATAGCTTTCCCAATTGCCATAAGCACAATAACTTCAAATGTATTTTTACAAGGTATGATAGGATTTTTATTCTTTCTTTGCTTGTTTATTGCAGGGCTATCTTCTAGTATTTCAATGTTAGAAGCCTTTACAACAGCTACTTTAGATAAGTTTAAAATTTCAAGGGAAAAAATAGTTACAATTATTTCAATAGTTGGATTCTTAGGAAGTATATGTTTTTCAACCTTTGCAGGATTTAATTATATATTAGATATAGTTGATTCCCATGTTGGAAATTATGTAATAGCAACACTTGGATTAGTTGAAACTATAATGGTTTGTTATATTTATGGAATTGAAAAAATAAGAATAGATGCTAATGAATATTCAGATATAAAAGTTGGAAAATACTTTAATTTCCTATTAAAATATGTAACACCATTAATATTAGGAATAACAGTTATATCCAATTTAATAGAAGAATTGAAAAAATTATCAGGATTATTTACAAGTAATATAAGTATCTTCATGGGAGAGTTAGTATTTGGATGGGGAGTAATTTTACTTATGCTTTTAGCTTCAATATTTCTTTATTTGAAAAAAGCAGATTAAAAACAATTATTATATATTAACATATACAAATTTAAAGGAGGAATGTAAATGATAGTAAAAAATGTATTAGAATTAATAGGAAACACACCAATTTTAAAATTGAATAATATGTGTGGAAGTTCATATTGCCAAACTGAAATGGCAGATATATATATTAAATTAGAGGGAAGAAATCCAGGGGGAAGTACAAAGGATAGAATTGCTTTAAATATGATACAAAGAGCAGAGGAAAGTGGACGTTTAAAAATAAATGGAACAATAATAGAACCAACAAGTGGAAATACAGGTATAGGTCTTGTTTATATTGGGAAACTAAAGGGTTACAGAGTTGTTATAGTTATGCCTGACACAATGAGTGAAGAAAGAATTAATATTATGAAGGCATATGGTGGAGAAGTGGTATTAACTGATGGTAAATTAGGTATGAAGGGAGCCATAGCCAAGGCTGAGGAACTTGCAAAAACTATTGAAAATAGTTTTATACCTGGTCAATTTGACAATATAGCTAATCCACAAGCTCACTATAACAATACAGCTGAGGAAATAATAAAGGATTTTGATGATTTAGATGCCTTTGTTGCAGGTGTTGGTACAGGTGGAACTTTAATTGGAAATGGTAAAAGATTAAAAAAAGAATTTGAAAACATAAAACTTTATGCAGTTGAACCAAGCAAATCCCCTGTTTTATCAGGTGGAAAACCAGGTCCCCACGGGATACAAGGTATAGGTGCAGGATTTATTCCTGAAGTTATGGATGTATCAATTATGGATCATGTTATAAAAGTTAAGGATGAAGACGCCTTTGAAACTTGTAGACAAGTGGCAAAGGAAGAGGGAATATTATTTGGTATATCAACAGGGGCTAATATATATGCAGCTATAGAAGTAGCTAAAAAATTAGGACCTGGTAAAAAAGTTTTAACAATTTCTCCAGATGGTGGAGAAAAATATTTATCAACAGATTTATATAAATATTAGGAGAAAAAATGTTTAAGAATTTAAATTATGATTTGGAAAATGTAGTTAAGCTAGATCCAGCAGCTAGAAATAAGTTAGAAGTACTTTTTTTATACTCAGGAATTCATAGTTTGATCAGTCATAGGATAGCTCATTTTCTTTATAAAAAGAGAATATTTTTCATAGCTAGACTAATTTCTCAAATTTCAAAAGTTTTAACAGGAATAGAAATTCATCCAGGAGCTGTTATTGGAAAAGGTCTTTTTATAGATCATGGAAATGGTGTGGTAATTGGAGAAACAGCTGAAATTGGTGATAATGTGATGATGTATCATCAAGTAACCCTAGGGGGAACTGGTAATGAAAAGGGTGTGAAAAGACATCCAACTGTTGGAGATAATTGTATTATTGGAACAGGGGCTAAACTTCTTGGAAATATAACAATAGGAAAGAACAGTAAAATAGGAGCAAATTCAGTTGTACTGATAAATGTTCCAGAAAATGCAACTGTTGTAGGAATACCAGGAAAGGTAAAAAAAATAGGTTAAAAACAAATAAATATTAAAATAAAAATGGGATTGTTAAATAAACAGTCCCATTTTTCTAAAAAAAAGTGTATAATATATAGTGTATACTAGAATTTCAATTAAAAAAGTACTTATAGGAGTTGGTAGATATGATTAAAGATAAATTTGTAGTTAAAGTTTATGGAAAGCCAATTATACAAAATGGGGAAGAATATAGAAATTGTTTAGATTGTTTGTCTTCAAACAGTGAAAAAATAATTAAGCAATACACAAAACAATTTAGGGAAAAGTATCCTGAGAATGAAATTGTTGTTAAAGAACGTATTCGTGAAGGATGGATTGAAATGATAGAACTTGAAAATAGAGTTGAAGATGAAAAAGAAACAGAGGATGAAAAATAATAATAAAAGTAATAACCACTAGTATTTTGTATCAGTTGTCGGAAATTATACGACAACTGAAAACAGGTACTCTTTTTTTACGTGAAAATTTATAAGTTAATAACTAATAAATAATAATGGTTCTTTGTCAACTGGTGTTGGTGGAGAAAAATAAAAAAATAAATAATGTTTTTGTTCCTTCAGCTTTATGCTGAAGGAATTTTTATTTTTGTTAAATTGCTATAAATTAAAATTCTATTTC
>NZ_WJWY01000012.1 GCF_010367435.1 Fusobacterium sp. IOR10 | reverse complement strand
TTAAGAAATAGAATTTTAATTTATAGCAATTTAACAAAAATAAAAATTCCTTCAGCATAAAGCTGAAGGAACAAAAACATTATTTATTTTTTTATTTTTCTCCACCAACACCAGTTGACAAAGAACCTATAATTTATATATTTTATAAAACTGCTGCTAAAAATGTCATTAATCCTAAAATGCTAAAAATAGAAATAACAAATATTCCTATCATTATATTTCTAGCTATGATATTTACTCCACCTAGCTCTTTCATTGTTTCTAATTTTTTTATATAATTTCCATCAATATTTTCAACTTCCATTGATATCTTCTTATATCTTTTATAAACTAAATATGGTAAAAGTCCCCCACATAAAATCATAACAACTATTCCAGTTATTCCAAATAAACCTGCAATAATCATCTGAGCTACCCACAACAATATAGCTTCAATATAACATTTTCTATAAACTAAATATATATATCCAAAGAAAAATGAATACCATGACCAATTCCAAGCAAATTTTTCAACACCATTAATTTCATATTTATCAAAAGCATGCTTATACCAATCATATTTATCAGGTGTTCCCAAATAAGCTTCTAATACCTCTTCTTTTTTATATAATCTTTCTTCCAAAAATATCACTTTCCTTTTTTTATCAAATTAAATCAAATAACTTATATTTCTTTATATAAATTTATAAACATGTCATTTGCATTAATTTTTTTGTTAGTTATTTTTTTATCATATAGCCATTCTATATTTTCTTCCCACATTTCTTCCCTTTGGTCTAAAAAAGGAGCGTTGTCTTTTTCCATAATCGGAATCAAAGTTTCTAGACTTTGTTTTTCTATTCCTCTAGTTAATGGAAATTGGTCTGCCTCTTGATTTGCTAAAAGTATATCTAGAGCTTCTTTTGGATTATTTTTAACATCTCTAAATCCTTTTTCACAAGCTCTTAAAAATCCTATATATAATTTTCTATTTTCTTTAACTTTTTTAGAATTTGCAACTATTAATAGTTCATTATAATAAGGTACACCAAAATCTGTTGGGTAGAAATAATTTACATCTACACCTTTTTCCTTCATAACTGGAACTTCATGATTTACAAAGCACCCTAAAGTAGCATCAACTCTTTTAGTTATCATAGAAGATAATAAATCAAAGCCAACATCTAAAACTTTAACTTTGGAAATATCTCCTCCGTCCTCTGCCACCATTGTTTTTAATATATCCTCTGTTAGAGGTCCATCAGAATATCCAATTGTTTTCCCTTCTAAATCTCTTGGTCTAGTTATTCCAGTTTCCTTTGGAGCCACTACTACATTTAAAGGTCCTTGAGTTAATGCTCCAATTGCAACTATTGGAATATCTTCTTGAGTTTTTGCCATTATCATTTGTTGAGGATAAAATAATCCAAAATCAGCTTTTCCAGCTGCTGGTAATGCTATTGGATCTGACACATTAGCAGGATATTTTATATCTAATTTAATTCCTTCATCTTCAAAATAACCCTTTTCCATTGCAACGTAAAACAAACTATGAATAGCATTTGGATACCAATCCAAAACTATGGAAACATTTGTCAATTCTTTTTCCTTAACTTTTTTGCTCCCACACCCAACAATAAATATTAACATACACAATACTAATAATTTAATTTTTTTCACTTGCCCTCTCCCCTTTTTCTATTTTATTATCTTTTTCTTAATTAATCAAGCTTTTATATAAATTTTCAAGTTTTTCTTTTCTTTTTATAAACCCTTTCTCATATAACCAATCAACATTTTTTTGAAAAACTTCCTTGTCTATTGATAAAAATGGTCCAAATTTTTCCATAATTTCAATATATTTTTTCGTTGCAATTCTTTCTACATTTTCATTTAAAGGAAATTGATCTGCTGCTTGGTTAGACAAAAGAATTTGAACAGCCTCCTCTGGATTGCCCTTTGCATATTCAAAACCTTTTCTTGTTGCCTTTAAAAATTTACTATAAATATCTCCTCTTTTTTCTATTAACTCATTATTTGCAATTATTAATGTTTCTGGGTATTCAGGAACTCCAAAATCCCTTGGGAAAAAATAATTAACTTTATAGCCTTTTTCTTCTAGAAGAGGAACCTCATGGGTTACAAGTCCTCCAAATATAGCGTCAACTTTTTTAGTCATTAGAGATGTTAATAATTCAAAACCTACATCTATTAATTTTACTTTTTTAGGATCTCCACCATCTGCTGTCATCATTGTAAATATCATTTTTTCTGATAAAGGTCCACCTGAATATCCAATTGTTTTTCCTTCTAAATCCTTTGGACGAGTTATATTACTTTCCTTTAAAGACATTACCGTATTAACTGATCCCTGTAAAGTAGTAGCTATAGCCTTAACTGGTATATTATCATTTACAATTGATATAATTGTATTATGAATATAATAATAACCTAAATCAGCCTTTTTTGCAGCTACTAAAGCTAAAGGATCTGAAACACCTGAAGGAAGATGAATATTTAATTTTATTCCCTCTTCCTTATAGTATCCCTTTTTTAAAGCTACGTATATTGGAACACTTGAAGATGTTGGATACCAATCTAAAACTAAATCTATAGTTTCTAAGTTATCAATCCCTTTATTTTCACTGGATTTATTTCCACAACCTGAAAAAATGACAATTAATAAAATAATTAATAAATGCTTAAATTTCATAATTAATTTCCCCTCCACTTTAAAAATTTCTTTTCCAAATAAGAAATTAAATTAACAAAGGATACAGCTATAATTGAAATTAAAACTATTGGTGCAAAAACCCCTGCTCCATCTAGTTGTGTCATCATTCTTTTACTGAAATATCCAAGTCCTGCTGTTGCTCCTAACCATTCTCCAATTGCTGCTCCTATTAAAACTAAAGGAATTGCCATTTTTAGAGATGAGAAAAAATATGGTATAGTTGATGGAACTTTTAATTTCCAAAATATATCCCATTCCCTTGCATGCATACTTTTGAAAAGTTCTATATAATCTTTTTTTGTTGATTTCAACCCATCATGTAAATTAATTGTAACTGGAAAAAAAGCAATTAATACAGCTACCAATACTTTACTCCAAATACTATATCCAAACCAAAGAATAAATATAGGTGCTATTGCAGGTGTTGGTATAGTTTGAGTTGTAACTATTATTGGATATATAGCCTCTTCAACCTTTTTACTCCTATCCATGATTACTGCTAAAAATATCCCCAAAGCAAAGGATAAAATAATTGATACTCCAGCTATTTTTAAAGTTGCAAACATATGATATTTAAATAAAGGAACTCTTAATTCCCACATTCTTTTTAAAACAGCAGTTGGCCAAGGTAAAACAAATTTTAAATTTAAATATCTTGCAAATACCTCCCAGGCTATAAAAAATATACTTGAAGAGTAAAATGCTAATGAAGGTTTTCTCATTCCTCTTCCCCTCCTATATTTGACAATATTTTTTTCTTAGTTTCTATTATAAATTTTTCATCTTTTACCTTTGGTAATTTATATTCTATAAATGAATCAAGAGGTCTATTTTGACAAACTAGTATTCTATCTGATAAATATAGAGCTTCATTTATATCGTGGGTTATAAAAATAACACTTTTGTTAAATTCACTTAAAGTTTCTAACAACCATTTTTGTAACTTTCCTTTAGTTATTGCATCTAGAGCAGAAAAAGGTTCATCTAATAACAATATATCTGCTTCAGTTAAAAGGGTTCTTATAAATGATACCCTTTGCCTCATTCCTCCAGAAAGATCTTGAGGTAACTTGTTTTCATATTCCTTTAAATGAAGTTTTTCCAAATAAAATTTTCCTTTTTTTCTCCCTTCACTTATAGATGTTTTGTTTAATTCTATAGGTAAAAGTATGTTATCAATTACTGTTCTCCATGGTAAAAGTAAATCTTTTTGTGGCATATATGCAGTTTTTAAACTTTTTATCTTCCCACTTGTTTCTTTTTCTATTCCCCCTATAATTTTTATTATAGTTGACTTTCCACAACCACTGCTTCCTATAATTGATAAGAATTCATTTTTACTTAATGAAAATGATATTTTTTTTATAAGCTCTTCCTCTTCTTCATATGAAAAGGAAACTTCATCTAATTCTAAAACCTTCATTATAATCTCCTCTAATCTTCTATTTTATAAGCCATATCCCAAAATAAATATTCAAATCTACTTGTATTTATAAATATTTCAATTAATTTTTCTTTTCTTTTTATTCCTATTCCTTCTCCGTACTTATTAACTAATTCAAGAAGCCAAAGAGTTAAATTATGATACTCATCTGAAATATATGACTCTATCCATTCTTTGTAAAAATTATCCTGCAAACCATATTTTTCATAAAGATGTCTTCCTATACATTCATAACTCCAAAGACATGCTAAAACAGAAACTGCTATTTCTATTATTCCACCAGAATAAGAAACTGCTAGCATATAGTGAGTGTAAGATAAATTTGCCAATGCTGGTTTTGAATTTTCAATTTCTTCCTTTGTTATTCCTAATTTTTCCATATATTTTCTATGAGTTGACATTTCAGTATGAAGAGTCCCCTCTGCTAAACTAGAAAATTTAGCCATAGTTTCCTCATCATCACTTTTTATAGCTCCAAGTGAAAATACCTTTGCATAATCTAATAAGTACAAATAATCTTGTATCATATAATATTTAAATTTTTCCTTATCTAATTTTCCACTTCCAAGTTCATCCACAAATGGATGCTCGTAATAACTTGCCCATATTTTCTCAACATGTGAATATAATTCCTCTGTAAATAACATATTTCCCCCTAAAATAAAAAAATCATTTTCTTAATTTACTTAAATAGTCAGTAAAAGAAAATGATATAAAGCTTAACCACTTCCCTTCGCTAGTATTATCTAGAACAGGTAATTAAGGGTAATTCTCAGCTCTCGCTCCCCTAGTAGTATTACATAACAAATAAACTATAACACACTTTTCTAATCTTATCAAGATTAACAAGATAAATTGTACTATTACAGTATCACCTGGTTAATTAATTTTGTTTAAGAACTTGTGTTATTTTAAAGTTTTTTATGATAAAATTACTATAGATTTATAATTTACTTTTTGGAGGTAATTAATTTGAATAAAGAATTTTTAGAAAACTATGTTGAACTTGCTTTAAAAATTGGAATTAATTTACAAAAAAATCAATGTTTAGTAATTATGTCCCCTGTGGAAACAGCTGATTTCACTAGAAAATTAGTTGAAAAAGCTTATGAAATTGGAGCTAGTGAAGTTATTGTACATTGGTCAGATGATTTTTGTAAGAAAATGGATTTTATTTATAAGGATAAACTGTTATTTGAAAATATTCCTGATTGGCAACTTGAATCTCTTATGTCCTATGCAAATAAAGGAGCTGCTTTTTTAAGTATTGCTGCAAATGATCCTGAACTTTTAAAGGGAATTGATTCTGAAAAAATTGCTATTTCTCAAAAAACTAGAAACATTAAATTTAAGCCATACTATGATAAAGTTATGGGAAATGAAATACAATGGAATATTTTATCTGTTCCAACTAAATCTTGGGCTAAAAAAATATTTGAAAACTGTAGTGAAGAAAAGGCAGTTCAAAAATTATGGGATGCTATTATTTATTCTGTAAAGGCTGATACTCCTGATCCTATAGAAACTTGGAAAAAACATTTGGATACTTTAAAAGAAAAAATGGATTATTTAAATAATAAACAATTTGAAAAACTTATTATCACAAATTCTTTAGGAACTAATTTAACTGTACAAATGCCTAAAAATCATATTTGGGCTTCTGGTAAGGATGTTACAAAAAACAATATTGAATTTGTGGCCAATATTCCAACTGAAGAAGTTTTTTCTCTTCCTCATAAATACGGAGTAAATGGTATTGTTTATGCTTCAAAACCATTAAATTATGGAGGAACTTTAATTGAAGACTTTTCCATTACGTTTAAAGATGGAAAAATTATAGATTTTAAAGCAGCTCACGGGAAAGAAGCTTTAGAAAGTCTTATTAATACAGATGAAGGTTCTAAATATCTAGGAGAAATTGCACTTGTGCCTTTTGATTCTCCTATTTCAAATTCAAATATTCTATTTTATAATACCTTATTTGACGAAAATGCATCTTGTCATTTGGCAATTGGACAAGCTTATCCTAGTTGTATACAAGATGGGGATAAAATGGATTCTGAAACAATGGAAAAAAATGGTGTTAATGATTCTTTAACACATGTTGATTTCATGTTTGGAACAGATGATTTAAATATTTTGGGAATAGCTAAAAATATGAAAAAAGAAAATATATTTATTAAGGGCAATTGGGCCTTTTAATTAAGTATTTATTGCTTTTTTCGCTATTTTCTTCTATAATAATATATACTATATTATTTATTTTTGGAGGTTCAAGTGTTACAAAAATTTAAAAGAAACTTTTCGATAATCGCTCACATAGATCATGGAAAATCTACTATAGCTGATAGACTTATGGAATTAACCCACACAGTTAGTGGGAGAGATATGAAATCCCAGCTTTTAGATTCTATGGAACTAGAAAGAGAAAAAGGAATTACAATAAAAGCACAAGCAGTTACATTACTATATACAGCTAAAGATGGAAATCAATATGAATTAAACCTTATAGACACACCTGGTCATGTTGACTTTATTTATGAAGTATCTAGATCTTTATCTGCATGTGAAGGAGCACTTCTTGTTGTTGATGCTGCTCAAG
Organism: Fusobacterium sp. IOR10; assembly: GCF_010367435.1. NCBI lineage: Bacteria > Fusobacteriati > Fusobacteriota > Fusobacteriia > Fusobacteriales > Fusobacteriaceae > Fusobacterium > Fusobacterium sp. IOR10. The sequence goes on along the minus strand of NZ_WJWY01000012.1, from coordinate 53,247 downwards.
GTGTAGAAGCTCAAACCTTAGCAAATGTATATTTAGCTTTGGAAAATGATCTTGAAATCATACCTGTTATTAACAAAATAGACTTACCTGCAGCAGATCCAGAAAAAGTTAAAAATGAAATTGAAGACATTATTGGTCTTCCTGCTGACAACGCCATTTTAGCATCTGCTAAAATAAATCTTGGAATACCTGAACTTTTAGAAGCTATAGTTGAGAGAATTCCAGCTCCTAGTTATGATGAGGAAGCTCCTTTAAGAGCCCTTATCTTTGATTCTAAATTTGACGACTACAGGGGAGTTATAACCTATGTAAAAGTTGAAGATGGAACAATTAAAAAGGGAGATAAAGTTAAAATTTGGTCCACAAAAAAAGAAGTTGAAATCCTTGAATGTGGAATATTCTCCCCTGTAATGAAATCAACTGGAGAATTATCAAGTGGTTCAGTTGGATATATTATAACTGGATTAAAAACTATTAAAGATTCTAGAGTTGGAGATACTGTTACCCATTCTAAGAGGCCATGTGAAGAACCTCTTCAAGGATTTAGACCTGCTCAATCAATGGTTTTCGCTGGAGTATATCCATTATCAACTGATGATTACGGAGATTTAAGAGATTCATTGGAAAAATTGCAATTAAATGATGCCTCTTTAAATTTTGTTCCTGAAACATCCCTTGCCTTAGGTTTTGGATTTAGATGTGGATTCCTAGGACTTTTACATATGGAAATCATAGTTGAAAGACTTAGAAGAGAATATAATATTGACTTAATATCAACTTCACCATCAGTTGAGTATAGAATAACTAAAGAAGGAAAACCAACTTATATAATTGATAATCCTTGTGAATTCCCAGAAGCAGGACAAGGGAAATTCATAGTAGAAGAACCATTTATTAAAGGTAATATAATTGTACCAAAAGATTATGTTGGGCCAGTTATGGAACTTTGTCAAGAAAAACGTGGAGTTTATATTGGAATGAGCTTTATAGATGAAACAAGGGCTATGATTACCTATGAATTACCCCTTGCTGAAATTGTTTTGGATTTCTATGATAAATTAAAATCTAAAACTAAAGGTTATGCTTCCTTTGAATATGAATTAATTGAATACAGAGTTGGAGAACTTGTGAAAGTTGATATTCTAGTTTCTGGAGAAGTTGTAGACGCCTTTTCATTTATAGCACATAAAGATAACGCTGTTTTAAAAGGTAGAGCAATTTGTGATAAATTAAAAGACGTTATTCCTAGACAACAATTTGAAATTCCAATTCAAGCTGCTTTTGGTGCTAAAATTATAGCTAGGGAAACTATTAAAGCTTATAGAAAAAATGTAATTGCTAAATGTTATGGAGGAGATATTTCTAGAAAGAAAAAACTACTTTCAAAACAGAAAGCAGGTAAAAAAAGAATGAAACAAATAGGAAATGTGGAAATACCTCAAGAAGCATTTGTTTCTGTATTAAAATTAAATACTGATTAGTTAAAACTACTTGGAGGGGCTTATGTTTTTCCTTATGGGATTTGGAAACAAAGAAAATATAATTGAAAATGTTAAATTTAAATGTGTTAATTGTACTAATGAAAATGCTAAATTAATCGAGAGAGCTAATTATTTTTCTTTATTTTTTATACCGTTATTTAAATTTTCAAAAAAATATTTTATTGTTTGTAGTCGATGTAATAGTATTTACAAACTCAAAAATGAATCAATTAAAAATATTTTAAAAACTAAAAATGTTTATTATGATGATGTTGAAGGAATAATTAACAATGGCTCTATTTGTTATAACTGTGGAGCTAAGGTTGATCCTAAAGATACATATTGTCATAATTGTGGGAAAAAATTATAACTTTATAAATTTTAAGGATGTGGAATAGTGAACATTACTTTTTTTAAGGGTGTTATAACTGGAATAATTCTATCTCTTCCCTTTGGTCCTGTTGGTTTTTATTGTATGGAAAAAACCTTAATAGGAGGAAAAAAAGAAGGATATACTACTGCCATAGGAATGGTAACTTCTGATGTTATATATGGATTGCTTGCTTTTTTCTTTATAAATCAGGCTGAAGTCTTCATTTTGAGATATGAAATTATCTTTAAAGGGCTAGTTGGAATTTGTCTTGTTGCCTTGGGAATTAAAAAATTGAATACTGATGTTGTTATTAAAAAACCAGATAATTATGATTGTAACTATGGTTACATTCAAAATTTTTTTTACGGGTTATTACTTTCTCTTTTAAATGTTGCAGGTATTGTAACTATTGTTTTCATCTATACTCTTTTAAGTGTAGTTGGAGATTCTGATAATTATTTTTTACTTGCTCTTGGTATTGGAATCAGTGGTTCTGTCTCTTGGTTTTTAACTGTACAAATAATAATTTATTTTAAAAGGTTTATTAATGATGAATTACTTGTTAAATTGTCTAAAATTTCTAGTTTTATTATTCTAACTTTTGGAATAGTATCTCTAGGATATATTTTATTTAAATAGAAGGTAGGTTATGAATATATTAGAAAACTTAAATAAAAATACTACTATTGCTGTGGCAATGAGTGGAGGAGTTGACAGTTCTGTAACTGCATATCTCCTAAAAGAAAAAGGTTTTAACATTTTTGGAGTTACTATGAAAACTACTGAAAATGATGTTGATGAAGATGCTAGAAAAGTTTGTGATGATTTGGGAATTAAGCATTACATATTAGATATTAGTGAAGAATTTTCTGACAAGGTAATTAATTACTTTGTTAATGAATATAATAATGGAAGAACTCCTAACCCTTGTATGGTTTGTAATAAATATATAAAAATGGGTGCATTAATTGATTTTTGCTTAGAAAAAGGTGCTGACTTTATGGCAACTGGACATTATAGTAATATTAATGATGGAACTCTTAAAATTGGTGATGACTTAAGCAAGGATCAAGCTTATTTTCTTTCACAAGTTTCAAAGGAAAAATTAAAATATATTATTTTTCCACTTGGTGGAATAAATAAAGATGAAGTTAGAAAAATAGGAAAAGATTTGGGAGTAAGAGTTTATTCTAAAAAAGATTCCCAAGAAATTTGTTTTGTTGAAGATGGAAAATTAAAGGAATTTTTAATAGAAAGAACTAAGGGAAAAATAATAAAACCTGGAAATTTTGTTGATACAAATGGGAAAGTTTTAGGAAAACATAGAGGACTTGCTTTTTATACAATAGGTCAAAGAAAAGGTCTTGGAATATCTGCTGAATCTCCTTATTATGTTTTAAGATTCAACGGAGCACAAAATGAAGTTGTACTTGGAAGCAATGAAGAATTATTTAAATCATCGCTTATTGCAGATGATATAAATCTTTTGAAAATCCCTTCTTTAAAAGATTTAAATGGAATTAAGTGTATGGCTAAAACTAGATCTAGAGATAAATTTCATCCATGTGAAATAGAAGTTTTAAATGAAAATGAAATAAAAGTTTTATTTACTGAGGACCAAGTTAGAGCAGTAACACCTGGTCAAGGTGTTGTTTTATATGATGACTCATATGAAGTTCTTGCAAGTGGATTTATAAAATAATAGTTTCTTAATATTAAAATAAAAAAGAGCAGATTTTATGTCTGCTCTTTTTTATTTATAATATAATTTATATTTAACTATTTGCTAGTCTATAAATTGCTTCAATATAAATTTTTAATAAAATATCTATAGTTGATAAATCTATACATTCATTTTTTTGATGCATAGTATCTTTAGTCCCCTTTAATAAAGCTCCAAAAGCAACGCAATTCTTAACTGCCTTGGCATAAGTTCCTCCCCCTGTGGAACGAGGCTCTCCATTAGAATCTCCTGTTATTTCTTGATATATATCTGTTAACGTCTTAACTAAAAAACTATCTTTTTTCACATAAAGAGGTTCTTTCTCTTTTAATACAACAAATTCCATATTATACTTTCTTAATAAATCCAATACTTTTTCTTTTAATTTTTTATGATCAAGGGTAACAGGATATCTAATATCAACAGATACTTGAATATATCCATCCTTTACAAAGGCTTTACCATAATTCATTGTAATTTCCCCTGAAGGTTCATCCTCATAAAAAAGTCCTGCTGATTTTCCATTATACTCCATCTTTACATTTTCAGAAAAATATTGTCCCATTTCCTTTAAACCTAAAATTTCAACCTCTAATAAATTAACAAAATTCATTAGAGCAGACAATGAATTATAACCTGATTCAGGATGAGCAGCATGAGCTGATTTACCGTAAGAAACTATTACTAATTTGTTATCTATAATTTCACTTTTAATTTTATATTCTTTGTCTATATTATATATTTCTAGTTTTTCTTCTACTTTTTCCTTGTATTCCATTGGTAAAGTTAATATTGATTTCTCTGGAACAGCATTATAAACTTCTCCCCCTTGTAATGTTATTCCTTGAGAATTTGTTCTTATTTTAATAATCCCTCTCATTATACCTTTTTCTGCAAAGGTCACAGGAAAAGTACTATCAGGAGTAAAGGACATAACTGGCTGTGGCATCTTCAATTTTTCAAAATAATGCTTCATACATCCCCAGTTTGTTTCTTCATTTGCACCAACTATTATCTTGACTTTTCTCTTCATTGGTACTCCTAAATCTTTTAAAGCTTTAAGTGCATAAAGAACAATCATTAAGGGTCCTTTGTCATCTAGAGTTCCTCTTCCATACATTTTATTATCCACAATCTTAGCTGAATAAGGAGGATAATCCCAACCATTTCCCTCAGGAACAACATCCACATGTCCTAATATTCCAATTGTTTCTTCCCCTTGTCCAAATTCAATATGTCCAACATAATTATCAAAGTTCTCTGTTTCAAATCCTAACTTTTCTGCAACATTTAAAAAATGATTCAACGCCTTTGCAGGTCCTTCTCCAAAGGGCATCCCTGGTTGTGCTTTCTCTTCAACACTTTTTATTTTAATTGATTCCTGTAAAGATTTTATTAACTCCTCTTTATACTTTAAAACTTCATTTTGAATATCCATTTATTACACTCTCCTTATAATGCCATTTGCATAGTTGTTGCTACTCCAGGTCCAATAGGTAATCCTGCAAAGTACCAAACCATTAATAATAATAACCAAGCAAATAAGAAACATAAAGAATAAGGTAACATTGTAGAAATTAAAGTTCCTATTCCACTATCTTCATCATATTTTTGAGCATAAGCAACTATGAAGGCAAAATATGACATAAGAGGAGAAATTATATTAGTTGATGAATCTCCTATTCTATACATTGCTTGGGTAAATTCTGGTGTAAAACCTAGTTTCATAAACATTGGAATAAATACAGGTGCCATAATAGCCCATTTAGCTGAGGCAGATCCCATAAATAAATTTAAAAATGCTGATACTACTACAAAACCTACAATTAATGGGAATCCTGTAAAACCTATAGCTTCTAGAGCATCTGCTCCTCTAACTGCAAGTATTGTTCCTAAATTTGTATAAGAAAAATATTTTATAAATTGAGCAGCAGCAAATACCAATGCCATATATCCACCCATTCCACCTAATGCATTTCCTATTAATTTAACAAGATCCTTATCTGTTTTTATTGTTCCTACAGTTTTACCATAAAAATATCCAGGTATCATGAAGAAAAACATAATTCCAGGTAACAACCCATTTCTCATAAAATTAGTAATACTTCCATTTTCTCTAAATATTGCATTTTCTGGAACAGTAACTGCTAAAACTATTATTAAATATATAACTAGAGATATTCCAGCTCTCTTTAATCCCTTCTTTTCCAATCCTCCAATTTCCCCTAATTCTTCCTTGTGTGATCCTTTATATTTTCCTAATCTTGGTTCAACAATTTTTTCTGTAATATAGGTACCTAAAAAAGTAATTAGAAAAGTTGAAGCTACCATAAAATACCAGTTTGCTGTTGGTAAAACTACATAATCTGGAATGAAAATTCTAGCTGCTTCTGTTGATATTCCTCCTAGCAATGGATCAAGAGTTCCTATTAATAAGTTAGCTGAAAATCCTCCTGAAACACCTGCAAATGCTGCTGCTATACCTGCTAATGGATGTCTTCCAACTGACATAAATATTACAGCTCCTAGAGGAACCAATACAACGTATCCTGCATCTGAAGCTATGTTTGACATAATCCCTGCAAAAACTAATACAGCTGTTAGTAATTTAGGAGAAGTTGATAACACTAGTTTTCTCAAACATGCATGAATAAGTCCACTTCCATCTGCTACTCCTACCCCTATAATTGCAACTAATACTGTTCCCAAAGGAGCAAAGCTTGTGAAATTCGTTGTCATACTATTAAATGCATATCTTATACCTTCTGGGCTAAGTAAAGATTTTGCTTTTAAATGAATCTCACCTATTTCAAAAGTTTTTCTGTTTATTCCAGTATAGTCCACTGAAACTCCTAACTTGGAACAAATAGCTGATACCGCAATAACAATTAACGATAACATTACAAAAATTGTCATTGGATGAGGCAATTTATTACCTACCACTTCAACTCCATCAAGAAATTTGTCGAATATTCCCTTTTTTTGTTTCATTTTCAATCCTCCTAGTTATTTTTTGTTCGCATAGTGTGATTATATATCATAAATCCATTTTTTTCAACTAAATTTAATTAAAGTACTATTTTAAAAAATAAATTTCAACAATGTATACTTGAGAATACTTTTTAAATACACATTTAAACTATTAAATAATAATATATAACATTATATTTTAAACATTATAATTTCAACAATAAAAAAAAGAAATAATATAAAATTATTTCTTTTAAATGTTTTTTATCTATTTTATTTTCTTTAAAAATTAACTAAGCTAAATAATCTATTAATCTTTGTTTTTCAATTTCCAAATCATTTATTAAACTTAAAATTATTTCTAAAGCTGTTTCTTTTTTTCTTACCATAGAAGCAACTTGACCAGCCATTACACTTCCCTCTTTAACATCTCCATCCACTGCTGCAAGTTTTAATTTCCCAACACCAAATTTTTCTATTTCTTCAACAGAAGCTCCTGCTTTTTCCAAATTCATCATTTCCTTAGCTAGTTTATTCTTAATTACTCTAACTGGATGACCTGTGAAAGTTCCTGTTGAAACTGTTGATCTATCCTTTGCTTTTATAATTGCTTCCTTGTAATTATCATGCACATTACATTCCTCTGCAACTAAAAATTTAGTTCCAACTTGTATTCCTTCTGCTCCAAGTGCATATGCAGCTAAGAATTGTTTTCCTCCACCTATTCCACCTGCTAATATAACTGGAATTTCAACTGCTTCTACCACTTGTGGAGTAAGAGCCATTGTAGTTATTTCACCAATATGACCTCCTCCTTCAAGACCTTCAGCTATTACAGCGTCTGCCCCTATTCTTTCCATTCTTTTTGCAAGAGCAACAGATGCAACTACAGGTACTACTTTTATATTTGCCCCTTTTAATTTTTTCATATGTACCCCTGGATTTCCAGCTCCAGTTGTTACTACTCTAACACCTTCTTCAATACATATGTCTATTTGTTGTTCTACATTTCCCATCATTAGCATTAAATTTACACCAAATGGCTTATCTCCTGCAATTTCCTTTGCTATTTTTATTTCTCTTCTTAAATTATCTAAAGGCATCCCACCACCAGCAATAATTCCAAGACCTCCTGCTTTTGATACTCCACCTGCTAAACTTCCATCAGCTATCCAGGCCATGGCTCCTTGAATTATAGGATACTCTATTCCTAATATTTCACACACTCTATTATTTTTCATTCTTTATATTTCCCCCTTAAATCTTTTATTTCATAACAAAAATATAATATTGTTATTTCTAAAACTACTATGGCACATAATCTTCTCTCATTATACCATAACTTTTTAATACTTTCTAATCTTTTCTCCTCCAAGTATTGAATATTTCTATTTGACTGTTTTTAGATTATATTTTATAATCAAGGGAAGTATATTATAAGGAGGGACATAATCAATGCTAAAAATATTTAATGTAAAAGTTTATGGTTTGAACGAAAGCGCAAAGGCCAGTGGTTATCCTATGATTAGTGGAGATATTCCATGTTACGATGATATTGATGAACTATCTGAAAAAGAAATAAAAAGAATAAAGAATTTAGGTAATGCTATCCCAGGGAGTGGTCATGATTGTTTTTTAAAAGGAATAACTGTACAATTTGATATTACTTATCCTAACTATTGGAGTCCACAATTTCAAAGATATCATTTTGCTGATATTGTAAGCTCAACTTCTAAAATGCATAGAATTACAAAAATGGATTTACATAAAACTTGTAATAAATATGTTGACGATATTGTTATTGAAAATCTTCAAAAATGGGTAGATATTTACAATTCTTTTTCTGAAGAAGAAACTGAAATAACTGTTAATGATAAAAAATATACTAAATACGAAGTTTTTATGAAAATTATTTCAAATGCTCCCCTTGGTTTAGAACAAACTATGAGAGTTACAACTAATTATCTTCAATTAAAAAGCATCTATAATCAAAGAAGACATCATAAATTAAAAGAAGATTGGGGTTCTTTTTGTGATTGGTGTTTAACTTTACCAATGTTCAAAGACCTTTGCATTAAAAATAAATAAACAAAAAACAGAGAATTAATCTCTGTTTTTTTATTTCAATATTTTTTTGAAAATCATAGGCCAAATATAAACAATCCAAAGCATTAAAATAAAATATTCCACTCCATAAACTATTAAAGATTTAAAGCCTAATAAATTACTTAACAATTTAAAAAATTCATTTAATAATAATAATCCTAACAATCCGAAAATTATTTTAACTAACTGTTCCCATATTCTTATAGTTTTAACTCTAAACTTAACAAAATTACCTTCTAGATAATTTCCTAAAATAAATCCAAAACTACTTCCTATAATCTTAAAACAATCAACTAAATATTCAACATCTATAACATTTCTTATATATAAAAGAAAAGAATATATTAGCAATATACTTCCTAAAATAAAAGTAATTATCATTAATTCTATTCTCTGATATCTATTATAGGCCTTTGTATATTTTATAACTACAAATGCAATTATAAAAGTTATTAAAAATCCTACAATTACATCTTTAGGAGTGTGAACTCCCAAATATAATCTAGAAAAACAGACTAACATAGGTATCAAAATAAAAAATATTTTTAAAATTCTACTTCTAAAATAAAAGGCTAAACCACCAAAAATTGAAGTTGAGCTTTGAGAGTGACCACTTGGAAAGGAATATCCAGTGGCATTTTTTAAAGCTAAACTAACAGCTTTAAAATTAGGATCAATTATCCAAGGTCTTTCTATTCTACATCCTATTTTTAACCCTTGTACCACAAGGGAAGATATAAAAAATATATAGCCTAAAATCTTTCCTAACTTTTTATTAAGACACCAATAAATAATACATATGACTACTATTACAGTTGTTCCTTCTCCTAATTTAGTAATTAAATTCCAAATTTCATTCCAAAAAGGAGTTCTGTAATTACGTAAAAGATTTAAAAAACTCATAATTATTATCTCCATTAATATAATTTTTTACAATTATAAATATATTAATTGTAAAAATACTAATAACTGCTATCCCTAACATTACAAACTCAGCTGGACTATTATTTTCCAAAATTCTTTGAGCTGCAAAACTACTTAAAACAAAAGAACTAGAAATTATTGACAGAACATGAATGTTTTTCTTAGAAGGAACCTTACTTCCAAGTGCTATCATAGCTCCTATAATAAACACATACATAACTTTTGATATTAACATCTCAATAATAGGTTTGTTCTTTACTAAAACTATACATAACCCTAAAGTTGACAAAAATAAAGTGATTCCTGCCAAAATATAAAATATTAAATTTTTAGCAGTCATCTTTAATTTTATTAACATTATTACATACCCCATAAAACCAAGAAAAGATATTCCAGCTCCTACAGAATAAATTAAAGTTTCCATTTTAGAATCTTTAACAAAAAACATCCCTCCAACTGAAACAATAATTACTAAACATAAAACAAAAAAACTAAAAAAATTTCCCTTTGACTTAAAAATCATTAATTTTCCTCCAAGCAATTTTATATATAATTTTACCATAAAAATCATTAAAAATAAAGGACTAAGTACTATTTATCCTTTATTTCGCTTGCAAAGGTTGAACCTAGTATTAATATTCCACCAATAATTTGAAATAATCCTAAATTTTCTTTCAAAAATAAAGTTGAAATTATTACTGCAAATATAGGATCTATATAGCTTAACATTGCTAAAGTTTGACCTTTTAAATTTTTTATTGCAGAAAAATATACTGTATAAGCTAGACCTGTATGAAATATTCCTAAAAATAACAAGCTATATAAAGATATCCCATGTAATGAGCTCAAATGAAATCCTGTTGTCATTAAAATATAAGGAATTAAAACAATGGCAGCTACAAATAATTGAACTACTGTTCTATCACCTGGGGAAATATCAACAATAAATTTATTTGATATAATAACACTTGCATAAAAAACTGCTGCTAGTATTCCACAAAATATACCCAGCATATGGTTATACTCTATTATGTTCCCTCCTGAAGATTTATTTGTTCCTACTATTAATAACATCCCAATTACAGCAAAACATATACAAATAATTTTCTTTAAACTTATTTTTTCTTTAAGTAATATTGGGGAAGCTATCATTACAAAAATAGGAGCAAAATAATAAGAAATTGTAGCTATTGAAATAGTTGTATATTTATAAGCCTCAAATAGAAATATCCAGTTTATTCCAATTGCAGTTCCTGAAAAAACTAATATTTTTAAATTTCTTCTTATTGAATTTATTGATATTTTTTTCTTCAATATACAGCTTGTTAGTATTATAAAAATACCCCCTATAACCCCTCTTGAAAAAGCTATTTCACTTGAAGGTAAGTCTATATTTTTAATAAAAATACCAATAGTTGAAAAAGTCAACATAGCTCCTATTACTTTTAATTTATCCATTTATCCTCCTTTAATTATTATAATCCTAAACTTAATAATAACATACAAATTCCAATTGACCCTAACACAGGAATTACTATACTATTTCTTATGAAAGAAAGCATAAAAGCTATAATTATACCCACCACAGCAACTATTTTATGCCCTGGGATAGCATCTATAAATCCTGGAATTATAAGTGCTCCTAAAGCTGTATAGGGTATATATCTTAAAAATTCTTCTAATTTTCTAGGTAATTTTTTTCCTGAAACTAGAAAAAAAGGCAACAATCTAGGTAAATAAGTTACTATAAACATCCCTAAAATTAAAACGTATATCTTACTCATTAGAACCCTCCTTTTTCAAAGGAATAATAACTCCTAAAAAAGAAACAAATAATATAGTTATTACTATACTCCATCCTTGAGGAATATGAGCTAATTTTGTTAAAAAACTATTTATCAAGCCTGATGAAACAACTAAAATTAAAACTTTTTTTGATTTTTTTAATTCAGGTACTAAAATAGCTACAAACAAAGAATATAAAGCTATTCCCATACTAACCTGTACTATTATTGGTAAAATTCCTCCTAAAACATAACCTAAAAAAGTTCCTATCACAAAGGAAGAATAAGCCATTCCTTCTAGAGTTAACATATAACTATTTGTTAACTCCTTATCCTTTAAAGATGCCACTGAAAAGGTCTCATCAGTTAATCCAAAAGCTATGAAAGGAATATCCCTTCTCATTTGAGAACTAAGTTTCGGTGAAATAGATGCAGAAAATAATACATGCCTCATATTTACAAGCAAAGTTGTCAGTATAATTTCTCCCATACTAGCCCCTGCAATTAAGAGATTTACAGCTATAAACTGACTAGCCCCTGCAAAAACAAATAATGAAAAACTAACACTTGCCATTAAGTTTAAATTTGCTGATTTACATAAAATTCCAAAGGCCATTGCAATTGGTATAAATCCTATAACTATTGGACTTCCATCTACAATAGCATCATGAAAATCACATTTTTCCAAAAATTTCATATTACCCCCTATCTATTGTTCACTGTGATAGTTACTATACCACAATACTCTTAATTTTCCAACAAAAAAACAAGGTACCTAGGTACCTTGTTAAATTAATTTAAATTTTTAATAATTTTTCAATTAAAGAACTATATTTTTTCTATTATAATTTATTAAACATCCTGATTGAATTATTTTTCTTTCATCTGAAGTTAAATAAGTTATATATAATTCAATTTCCTTAATTTCTTTACCTATCACATAGGCTTTTATATGATCTAATTCTCCATTTAATATATTTTTTATATTAGGAACATAGATATAATCATCAACTTGGAAATTAGCTTCTTCTTTCATTTGAAAAGGAATCATTCCCCAGTTAATCAAATTTGAACGATAACGCTTTGTTGCGTATTCTCTTGAAATATTTGCAAGTCCACCTAAAACTTTTTGACAAGAAGCTGCTTGTTCCCTTGCTGAACCATCACCTGGTTTTATTGCATATATCATACTTCCAATTTGTATATTTTCAAATGTTATATTTTTATTAGAATCTATTTCATTAATTTTTTTCAAAACTTTTTCTAATTCTTCATCAATATCTTTTTTTAATCTTTTATTTTCAAGATCTCTTACTTTTTTAGATCTAGCTACATATTCTGGAACTCTTCTTGACAAAGTAAATTCAGCAAGTCCTAATGGATTTGAACGATAAGATGATGTTTCTCCTGATGGAATAAGTTCATCTGTTGTTGTTACTTCATCTAATATTTTTGCACATACTTTTAATAAAATATTCTCAGATAATTCTTCCATTTTTGGCCATTCTTTAATATTTGGTCCAAATTTTAGTTCTAATTTTGCATCCCCTTTTTTATATCCATTATATACTCTATTTTCGTAAGATATTTCATCAAATACATATTCTGGAATTTCCATTCCTTTATACATTTCCTCTGCTGATGTTAATATTCCTCCATTTGCCGCTGTTGCTGCAATTGAACGAGCATCCATTAATGCAACTGCAGATATTTGTCCATTTCCAGGTTTAGATCCTTCTCTATTTGGAAAATTTCTTGTTGTATGTCTAATACTAAGCCCATTATTTACAGGAGTATCCCCAGCCCCAAAGCACGGACCGCAAAATGCTGAACGAACTATTACACCTGAATTTGTTAAATCAGTTATTATTCCTTGCTTCAATAATTCTGTTAGTACTGGTTGAGAAGAAGGATAAACTGACAAACTAAACTCTCCATTTCCGCAACTTTTTCCCTTAAGAATTTTTCCAGCTTCTTCTAAATTTGTATATCCTCCACCTGAACATCCTGCAATAATACCTTGTTGAACATGTAATTTACCATCTATTATTTTGTCTTTAAAAGTTAAATTTCTATTTCCTGTTAACTGTTCAGCTTCGTCTTCAACTGTTTTCAAAATCTTTTCAAGATTTTTATTAAGTTCATCTATTTCATAAACATTACTTGGATGGAAAGGTAAAGCTATCATTGGTTTTATTGTGCTTAGATCAACATATACGCAGCCATCATAATATGCCATTTCTTTAGGATTTAATTTCTTATAATCATCTTCTCTTCCATGTTTTTTTAGAAATTCTCTTGTTTTTTCATCTGTTTTCCATATAGATGATAAACAAGCAGTTTCTGTTGTCATTACATCTATTCCATTTCTAAAATCTGTTGTCATTGTTTCTACCCCTGGCCCAACAAATTCAACTATCTTATTTTTAACATATTCCTTTTTAAAAACTTCTCCAATTATTGCAAGGGATATATCTTGAGGTCCTATCCATGGCTTAGGTTTTCCATCTAAATAAATTGCTATTACCTCTGGATATTCAACATCATAAGTTTTTTCAAGAAGTTGTTTTACTAATTCTCCTCCACCTTCTCCTATTGCTAAAGTTCCTAGAGCTCCATATCTAGTGTGGGAATCTGAACCTAGTATCATTTTACCACAACCTGCAAATTTTTCTCTCATATATTGATGAATTACTGCAATATGAGGAGGTACATAGATCCCTCCATATTTTTTAGCCGCAGAAAGACCGAACATATGATCATCTTCATTTATTGTTCCTCCAACAGCACATAAAGAATTGTGACAATTTGTCAAAACATAAGGAAGAGGAAACTTTTTCATTCCTGATGCCTTTGCTGTTTGAATTATTCCTACATATGTAATATCGTGTGAAGCCATTGCATCAAATTTAATTTTTAAATTATCCATATTATCAGCTATATTATGTTTTTCTAATATTGAATAGGCAATTGTTCCCTTTTTTCCCTCTTCTTTATTATATTCAACATCTTTTTCCTTTAAGATTTCATTTCCATTTTTTAAAAAAATTCCATCTTCGTATAATTTTATCATTTTGTTTCCTCCTAAAAAATTCCAAGTTATATCTTAATTTATAATTTTACCATTCCAATCAAAATTGCAAAGATTAACATTATTGCTCCTACAATCCATAAAGGAACAATACTATATTTAATATGTTCTTTTAAATCCAAATTTGTTAGTCCTATTCCTAAATAAGTTGCAGGAACTAAAGGACTTACTAATAAAGATAAATTTTTCCCTATTATCATTGCTACTCCCATTGTTAAAGGTGTTATATTGTAATTTTCTCCAACTTTTATACATAATGGTAATAATCCATAGAAATATGAATCTGTACCTAATAATGTTCCTAAAGGTAACGCAATAAATCCCATTAATATATGTAACTTTTGAGCTATAATAGGAGGTATTATAGATAATAAAGGTACTGTCATTGCTTCAAGCATTCCACTTTTACCTAATATTCCAACTAATACACCTGCAGCTAACATTACTGCTGCAACATCTAAAGCTGCTGGAGCATGAGCTTTTATTCTAGCTTTTTGATCCTTTACATCAGGATAATTAACAAATAATGCCACACTGCATCCAAACATAAATACAAAGTATGTTGGGAAAATATCCATTAATAAAATTACCAAAACAGCTCCTGTTAAAATAAAATTAAAAGCTATTAATTTTGGTCTTTTTAATTTTTCAATTTCATCTTTTGTTTCCTTCTCTTCTTCATCCATTGAAACATGTTCAGAAGATATTTGTCCTGCTCCATGATATTTAATTTCTCTAAGCATCATTACTACTGCCAATGATATTGTAGCTATAATTCCTAATATTTGTATAGGTATTAATATGTGCCACAATTCATTTGGATCCATGCCAAGAACTGCTGCTTCCCTTGCTACTGGTCCTCCCCATGGTAATAAATTCATTACACCCATTCCACAACCTATTATAAGTAATAATAAATGCGGTCTAATGTTTAGCTTTTTATATAAAGGCAATAAAGCTGGAACTGTTACTAGTACAGTTGTTACTGTTGCACCATCTAAATGAGAAAATATAGCTACTATTGCTGTTACTATAGCTATAACAATTAAGTTTTTTCCTGCCTTTTTCACTAATTTACTTACTAAATAATCAAACATTCCTGCATCTGATAATATTCCAAAAAAAGTAACTGAAAATATAAATAAAATTGACATTTTACTAACTTTCCCTACCCCTTTTTCAATAAATCCAACTACTTCAGGAATGGAAAACCCTGCTACAAAAGCAGCTACTACTGGAACTATAATAAATAAAACCAATGGTATTGTTTTGCTTTTGAAAAGCATTATCATTATTATAGCTAACATTAAAAATCCAACAATTGCTAAATACATATAAACCTCCCATAATTATTTTAATAATTGTATACAATTATCTTGTTATCATAAGATACTACTCTTTTTTATTTTTGTCAAGTGTTTTTTTTGCTTGTTTATGTAGTTATCTAAGTTTTTCGTTTAATTTCAGTGCACATTACATAATAAAAGGCTGTACATTAGATAGGATAGTTAATGTACAGCCTTTTATTTATATTTAATTTTGTTTTTCCCTAAAATATTTAAGAATTGATTCCTTTGATGCTAATAAATGATTTGTATTTAACTCTGAAAGTTTTCCTAAATTATTTTCTTCTAAATATTTTACTAATAATTTATGTTCTCCAAAAGCTTTTCGAACTCTTTTTTCATTTTTCAAAGAATTATTCCTTAATTTTGAAAGAATAAATGTATAATTTTTTAATATTTTTGTTGTAAATTTTAACCCTGAAAATTTATATAAAATCTCATTAAAGTTTTCAAAAAGTTTTCTTGCTTCGTCCAAATTACAAGATTCTATATAAAATTCTGTCAATTTTAAATTTTGATTTAATTTCTTTGTAATTTCATCTATTTTCCCATCTTTAATTATTTTTTTAAATATAAGATTTTCCAATGAAATTCTTATTTCTATTATTTCTTCTATACTTTCCTCATCAATATCCATTATCCCCATTCTTCCATTTGGATATCTTTCAACAATCCCTTCTATTTCTAATTTTTTTATAGCTTCTCTAAGAGGGGTCTTACTTATATTATATTTTTTACAATAATCTGATTCTACTATACTATCACCAAAATCTAATTTTCCTGAAAGAAAATTTTCCTTTATAACTTCATATATAGAATCACTCACATTTTTTCTATCTTTTACCATTTTTTTCTCCTAACATTTAAATATTTCTTCTAATTACCACTATTCTATCACACTTCAATTCTTTTGTTTATTTTATTTTTTAAAAATTAAAATAGTTAGATTCTCAATAATACAAAAATAAATCTCCACCCTTGAAAACAAAAGTGGAGATTTATTTATTTTAAAACTTCTAGTTTTAACATTATATCTCTAAATATTTTAAAACCTAATTCTAAAGCTCTTGGATCCATATCAAATGTTGCAGTATGAAGTGGGGAATTAAATTCCTCTGTTTTTATTCCTAACAAAAATAATAATCCTTCATTGCCATCTTGAAGATAAAAAGAAAAATCTTCAGAACCAGTTAGCCTTATATTATCAATAAATTTTTCCTTTGGAACAACTTCCTTTAAAACATTAAATAATTTTTCAGAATTAATTACTGGAGGATAAAAAGCTTTGAACATCATTTTGATTTTAATTCCGTAGGCTCTTTCAAATCCAGCATTAATTGCTTCAACTCTTTTTGTTAGAAACTCTATTAAATCTGTATTTGCAAATCTAATTGTTCCTAAAATTTCAACTTTTTCAGGAATAATATTTCTAACTTCACCTGCTTTAAAACTTCCAATTGTAAGTACAATAGGTTCTATTGGATCTATTTCCCTTGCAACTATTAATTGATAAGCTTCTATTAATTTTGCTCCTATATATATAGAATCTATTCCCTTATGAGGTTGAGCTCCATGGGCTCCTTTCCCTATAATTGTTATATCAAAATTTATATTTTGAAAGGAAATTGGTCCACAAATACATCCAATTTTTCCTTGTTCCACATCAGGAGCAACATGCAATGCAAATAATCCTTGAAATTTTTTCTCTTTAAAAAAATCAGAATTAGCTACTACTTGAGCTCCTCCCTTTCCTTCCTCTGCTGCTTGAAATATTAACATAACAGATTTTTCAAGAGTCTTACCACTTTTTATTTGTTCTTGTAACCATTTAGCTGTATAAAGTAAATTTGTAGTATGTCCATCATGACCACAAGCATGCATCATCCCTTCATTTATAGACTTGTATCCTTTGTCATTTAATTCTTTTATTGGAAGCCCATCTATATCTCCCCTAAATCCTACCCATATATCTTTTTTACCTTGAAATATAGCTAGTGTACTTGTTCCTATCTCAATATATTTAATATTTAGCTTTTTTAAAAAGTCCCTTATATATGCAGATGTTTTATGCTCATTAAATGCAATCTCTGGAATTTTATGTAAATCACTTCTAACTTTAATATAAAATTCATCCATACAAATTCTCCTTTAATCTTCTAAATTTTCAAATCTATCTAATATTATTTTGGTAAAAACCTTAATTCCATATTTTAAAGTAGCTTCATCTGCCATAAAATTTGGATTATGTAGTATACAATTTCCTCTATTCATATCTGATTCAGTTCCTATCCACATAAATACAGAGGGAACTTTTTTAGTTATAAAGGAGAAATCTTCTCCTCCAGGGGATGGATTCTTTTGTATTTCAATATTATCTTTACCTAATATTGGAGTAAGAGATTTTATAACTCCCTTTGAAAGCTCCAGATCATTATATATAAAATCATAACCATTTTTATATACTAATTCTCCTTTACATCCGTATGCAGAACAAATATCCTCTATGATTTTTTCAAGTCTCTCCTTTACAATTTTTGCTGAATTATCACTAAAAACTCTAACTGTTCCCTTAAATAAAGCATAATCAGCTATTACATTATATCTACTTCCACCTTCCATTTTCCCAATTGTAACAACAGCTGGTTCACCTGATTCTAAATTTCTACTTACAATTGTTTGGATAGCCATAATAACATTGGCTCCTGCAACTATTGCATCTCTACCTTGTGAAGGCATTGATCCATGACTGCTTTTCCCCTTAATATGAATTTCTATTGCATCTGACCTTGCATTTGCCACTCCTGGTCTAAATAAAATACTTCCAACAGGTTTATTATATACATGTAATGCATAAGCTTCATCAACAGTCGGATTTGTTAAGAGTCCATCAGCTATCATTTGTCTACTCCCACCAGTTGGAGAACATTCCTCTGCTGGTTGAAACATAAATTTAACATTCCCATTTAATTTTTCTTTAAATTTTGAAAGAACCATTGCTGTTCCAAGTACCATTGATGTATGCATATCATGGCCGCATGCATGCATAACTCCTTTATTTTTTGAAATAAATGATAATTTATTTTCTTCTTGAATTGGAAGGGCATCCATATCTCCTCTAATAAGAATAGTTTTCTTATTTTTTATTTCTTCATTTCCAAATAAATTAGCTACTATACCATTTTCTCCAATATTTTCTTTTATCTCTAAAGGTAATTTTTTTAATTCTTTTATAACCTGCCTTGGAGTTCTATCTTCAGAACCTCCAAGTTCAGGATGTTCATGCAAATCCCTTCTAAAATTAATTATTTCATCAATATAACTATCTATTACTTCTTCTATTTCAGAAAATTTCATAATTCCCTCCTAAATAAACATTGTTACTCCTGGTCCCAATGGAATATTTAAACCAAACCATACAATAGCTAGTATAATCCACATAATTAACATTCCTATTGAGTAAGGTAACATTAGTGAAATAATGGTTCCCATACCAGCATCCTCATCATATTCTTGAGCTAGGGCTAATACTATTGGCATATATGGAAATAGTGGAGATATAATGTTTGTTGT
Source organism: Fusobacterium sp. IOR10 (assembly GCF_010367435.1). NCBI lineage: Bacteria > Fusobacteriati > Fusobacteriota > Fusobacteriia > Fusobacteriales > Fusobacteriaceae > Fusobacterium > Fusobacterium sp. IOR10. The sequence continues at coordinate 33,879 of NZ_WJWY01000012.1, read as the reverse complement.
AGAATCTCCAACTCTATAAAGTACTTGTGTTAATGCTGGGTTGTATCCTAAGAAATAAAACATTGGAATAAAAATAGGTGCTAGTAAAGCCCATTTTGCTGATCCACTTCCTATAAATAGGTTTATAAAAGCTGTTAACAAAATAAAAGCAATAAATAAAGGTATTCCTGTAATATTCATACTTTTCAAGAAATCTGCCCCTGCAACAGCAATAACATATCCCATATTACTCCATTTAAAGAATGCTATAAATTGACCTATCATAAATACTAAAACTATATATGATGACATATCTTTTATTGCTAAACCCATATATTTTGGAACATCTGCTGAAGATTTTATCTTTCCAACAATAATCCCATAAGAAATACCAGATATTAAGAACAACACTAAAAGTAATGGTATAATTGATTTTAAAAATGGTGATCTTAGTAAAGAATGAGTTACTGAATTTCTAAAAAAACTATTTTTAGGATAAACTGCAGCTGTAATTAAAGCTATATATGCAAGAGTCCACATTCCAGCCACTCTTAATCCTTTTTTCTCTAGAGGACTAACCCCTTCTTGTTCCATTTTTTTACTTCCTTTGTATTCTCCAAGTCTTGGTTCTATAATTTTTTCAGAAATAAAAGTTCCTATAATTGCTAATAAAAATGTAGAAGCAATCATAAAATACCAGTTAGAAACTACAGATACAGACATATTTGGATTAACTATATGTACTGCCTCTGTGGAAATTCCTGATAATAATGCATCTGTTCCTGCAATTATTAAGTTTGCACTAAATCCAGCAGTTGTTGCTGCGTAACCTATGGCAATCCCTGCTAATGGATTTTTATTTAAAGATAAGAATATAAATGCGGATATAACTGGGATTACAACAATTGCTGCATCTGAAGCTATATTTCCACATATTCCAATCATCATTATCATGAAAGTTATAATTTTAGGAGAACTATTTAAAATAGTGTTTCTCATAAGAGCTGAAACAAAACCAACTTTTTCAGCAAGTCCAATACCTAAAGTCATTACTAAAACTAATCCTAATGGTGCAAAACCAGTGAAATTTTTAACTAAATTCTTTAGAATAAAAACAATTCCTTCACTTGACAGTAAATTTTTAATTCCTATCATTTTACCGCTAACTGGATCTAAAATTTCAACGCCAATCATATTACAAATAGTTGAAATAATTATAATTCCAAGAGTTAAAATACTAAATAGTATAAATGGATGAGGTATTTTATTTCCTGTTCTTTCTACCCAATCTAAAAATCCATGCTTCTTTTTCAGTGCTGTTCCCATAATTCTAACCTCCCTATTATTTTCAATCTTTTAAGACATTTTTTAAGACATGCTAAATATGTTTCTACGATTATATAGTACCGGCCCTTGTTTGTCAACACTTTTATTTTTTATTTCTCAATTTTTTAAATTTATACTAGTAATTTAAGCTAACATAGTGGACTATTTTCATTTTTTAGTATATAATTTAATAAAACTATATTTTTTAAAAAATACCTAGGAGGTATAGAATGCTAAAGTTACTCATATTAACTCCTGAAAACTCAAAAAATTATGTAAAAGAGGCTTTAATTGGGGTTGAAGAAAAAATAGAATATCTAATTTATGATGACTTGCTACAATTAAAGGATATTTATATAGAGGTTGCTCACAAATATGATGCTGTTATAACAAGTGGCCCCATAGGATATGAAATTATAACTACCAATGCTAAAGTAATAACTCCTGTATATTATATAGAAATAGACAAATATGAACTGTACAAATGTTTGTTTGATGTTTTAAGAAACAATTCTACAATTGATTTTTCAAAAGTATATATTGACTTTATATCTTCTTCTGAAAAAGAATATTGGTTAGAAGATACTTTCAAAGATAAAGATGAACCTATCTTTTGTCCATTGGACTATAGTAGCGTGGAGCTGTATAATACTCTTAAACAAAATTACATTAAATTTAAAAATGGAAAAAAAGTAAATTTAGTTATAACTAGAATAAGTAATATGCTTAAATTTTTAGAAAAAATAGATATGCCTTATATATTTTTATTTCCTTCTAAAAATACCATTAGAAAAGTTGTAGATTCAGCTATAATTGATTTAAAGGCAAAAAATTCAGTAAAGAAAGAAATAATATTAATTAAGCTCTTAGTTAAAAAAAATATTACAGAGGTTAGAAAAATACTAGCTAATAATTTCAATGGAATTATTAGTGAACCTAAGAAAAAAGAATTTGAAATACTCACTTTAAAAAAAGATTTTTATAGTTACCACATAGAAAAACTTTTAAAGAAGTTAGCTTCTTTTAATGTTAACATTGGTTTTGGTGGAGGAGCTAGCATAAATTTAGCAAGAATTTATGCTGAAAAATCCTATCAAAAAAATGTAGAATCTGATGGAACTGTTCTTTGTTTAATGGAAGAAAATAAGATTACAACTTTAAAAACTCTTATTGCAGATGAAGAGGATAACCTGTTAATTTTTGACAAGTTAAAAGAAATTAATATTACAGGTAAAAGGGCTCTTGGTTTAATTGAAGTTTTTAAAGCAAATAAAGCCATGTCAATAAAAGAATTAGCCAATTATTTAAGCACAACTGAAAGAACAGCTGCAAGAATACTTTTAAAATTAGAAAGTAATAATCTTGCTCAACATATTATTAAAAAAATTCCAAGAGGAAGACCACAAAAAAAATATATATTAACATTTTAAAAAACAGAATACACCTTGAGTATCAGAATTTTATCTAATACTCAAGGTGTATTTCCTTTTAATATATATTTCATTTGTTAATATTTAATTATTTTTTTTACTAATGAATAAAGATCTTTATCTTCTAAATCAGCCTTTGGATAGTAAGGATTAAATATTTCTTTTTTTCTCTTAATATAAGCTGTTTTCAAACCAATTTCTTTCGCTCCAAATAAATCCCAATCATGACATGCAATCATAAATACTTCTGATAGTAGTAATTGTTCTTTATTAATAACATCTTTATATATCAAATTAAATGGTTTATATTTTTTAACCATATCAACAGAGTAATAATTATCAATTAATGAAATTATCCCTGAATTTTTCAATTGTAAATTCATCATCTCTTTAGATGAATTTGAAATAATTATAATCTTAATTTTATTTTCCTTTAAAACATTCAAAGAAGCAATTACGTCTTCATAAACTCTAAGATCAGTGAATGTTCCTAAAATATCATTTTTTATATTTTCATTTATTTCTTTACTATTTTCATAAAATAGATTTTCAAGCTCTACTCTAGCTAATTCTGAAAAACTTGTGTATTTATTTAAACTTCCCACAACTACAGAAGAATGTAATAATTTTCTAAACCAATATTTCATAGCATATTCATTATCAAAATATTTATTAAATTTTTTACCTAATAAATCCATATTAAGTAATGTTTCATTTAAGTCAAAAAATACAGCTTTTATCATAATTTTATCCTTTCAAATTTTTTGATTTTTTAGTATATTCTTTTATTTTTTTTATAGCTTCATCTGTTCTAGAAATAGAAATTCTATTATTGCAAAATTCTTTTGGTCTAATTTCATCTGTTATTTTATCCACAACTCCGTGCTCTCTCACAACTTTTCCTACCTTGCAATTATGACCTTCTTTACATGTATAACATTGAGAAACTGCGTCTAATGTAAATTCATCAATTATATTACACTTATTACTTTCAACAAAAACTTTAGCTGCACTTAAAACATTACTATTTACAGTATTATTATATTCAACACTAAACAGTACAAAACCTTTATCTTGTAATATAAATTTTTCTCTATGTCTAAAGCAATAACATCTTTCTAATACTGCATGGGACAATCCATTCATAATATTATAATAATTTGGCATACCCATAACTATTATATCTGCTCTTTCCATAGCTTCTGCTATTTCTATAAAATCATCATTTACAATACATTTATTATTTTCAACACATCCTAAACAACTTATGCACCCATTGATTTTTTTCCCAGAAAGAGATATATATTCACTTTCCATACCACTTTCTTCTAAAATCTTTTTCACTGCATTAGCAGTTACCCCATCTTTTCTTGGACTACCTGATATTCCTAAAATCATTTTCCCCTCCATTTAAATGGTTAGCTATTAGATTAATAGCTCTTTAGTTAGTACTTCATAGAATTCTTCAACTGGTAAAATATTCTTTGCAACTTTTGCTCTAAGTAAAGCTCCTTGCCAGCTAATTAGTATAAAATCACCTAATATTTTAGCAGATACATTCTTTTTTAACATATTTTCTTTCTCAGCTATTATTAAATTTTTTACAATGACACTTTCTATTTTTTTGTGAAATTCATCTGCACGTTTTGATATATTCTCATTATTATTTCCAACTTCCTCAGATAAATTTCCAACAAAGCAACCGTATTCAACTCCTCTTTCTTCTAATATTTTTATTTTTTCTTTGTAAAAATTTTTTATCCTGTCCAAAGGTTTCAAATTATTATTTTCTAAATTTTCAACTAAATAATTAATATTTTCTTCATAAAAATCAATAGCATCTATGGCATATTGTTCTTTTCCTACAAAATAATTATAAAAAGATCCCTTTGGAATTCCAGCTGCATCTGTAATGTCTTTTACACTTGTTCCGTTATATCCATTGAGGTACATTAACCCAATAGATTTTTCAATTATCATATTTTTTTTCATATTTTTTTTATCCATGACTAATTATATGACCAGTCGGCTTATTTGTCAAGAAATTTATTTTATCACTAGTTATAAATAAGAAATTCACTATATAATCCCTTTATAAAATGTTGTATAATACCATTATATAAATTCAAATAAATACTACTAAATTAGGAGAATGCTATGGAGAAAATAGAAGTTGTTGCAGCAATATTAAAATATAAAGATAAATACTTTTGTGCTCAAAGAAAAAATTCAGGTCCTTTGGGAAAGAAATGGGAATTTCCAGGTGGAAAAATAGAAAGTGGAGAAGGACAAAAAGAAGCCTTAGCTAGAGAACTTTTTGAAGAATTAAACTTAAATATAAAAATTGGAGAATTTTTTAAAACTGTAGAACATGAATATGAAACCTTTACAATTATTATGCATTCATATTTATGTGAAATTGATTTTCAAAAAATAGAATTACTTGAACATTTAGATTCAAAGTGGCTAAATTTAGAAGAACTTCCTTTCTTAGACTGGGCTGAAGCTGATATTCCAATTGTTGAAGAATTAATTAATAGAAATGCTGTGAACAAATCACTTTTTAATAAATCAATAGAATCATTTACCTATAATCCATGTTTAGTAATTAATTCAAATACTAAAAATATAAAAGACAAAGTTATAGAACTTCTTAAATCTTCAAAAAGAGTTGATATAGCAGTAAGCTATGTAGTATGGTCAGGACTTTCACTTATTTATAAAGATTTAGAAAAATTAGATAGTAAAAGTAGAATATTAGTTACAACAGAAGGAATGGTCAGTGATCCTAGATCCTTAAAAAAGCTCTTGGAATTACCTCTTCAAGCTAAAATTTATTCTCCAACTTTAAATAATAAGGGTTTTCATTTAAAGGCTTATTTTGGTGAAAAACCCAATGAAAGTAAAATTATTATAGGAAGTTCTAATATTTCTGCTAGAGCTTTTGGATTAGCTCATGAAATGGTAGTGGAAATAAACACTAGTAATAATGGAGCACTTGTTGAGGAATATCACAAAATTTTTAATGATCTTTGGAATGATAGATGTTCACAGTTTATTACTAAAACTTTCATAGAGAAATATTCTAAAATGTTTTATGAAAAAAAAAGTCTAGATAAAAAAATATCTGAAGTTTTTTCCTTACATAAAATTACTCCTAATTATATGCAAGAAAAAGCTCTTTCAAAACTAGAAAGCTATCGAGAATATTCAAATAAAGGCCTTATTATCGCTGCCACTGGTACTGGTAAAACTTATCTTTCTGCATTTGATGTAAAACAAACAAAGGCAAAAAAAGTATTATTTTTAGTTCATAATCGTCTAATCCTTTCAAGTGCCTATGAAACCTATAAAAAAGTTTTTCCAAATAAGAATTTGCTTGAATTAAATTCTTTGAACATAGAAAAAATTAAAGATAGTCATATTATTTTTACCACTGATAAAACAGCTTATAATCATCTTTATAAAAAATATTCCAAAGAATACTTTGATTATATTATTTATGATGAAGCTCATAAAATTGGAGAAGATACTCACTATCATTCACTTATAAAATATTTTAATCCTAAATTTACCCTTGGAATTACAGCAACTCCAGAAAGAACAAAAGATCCTAAATTTTTATTTGAAATTTTTGAATATACAGTTCCATATGAAATTAGATTGCTCGATGCTATGAATCACCAATTGGTTTGCCCTTTTACTTATTATGGACTAAACCTTGAAAACAAGCTATTGGAAACTAATGAAAAATTTAATTATTCTGAATTAGGAAAATTTATGAAAAAGCAATTAATTGAAAAAGGATATTTTGGTAAGAAATTAAAGGGAATTGTTTTTTGTTCTAATATTTCAGAAGCTAAAGAAATAGCTAATACTTTCAATAATTTAGAAATAAAATCTAAAGCTATTACCAGCGAACATTCTTCAAGAGAAGAAACAGAAATTTATATAAAAAATTTAAAAGATGATACTAATCCTTTAAAACTTTTATGTGTGGTTAATCAATTTAATGAAGGGATTGATCTTCCTGAAATAAATGTTATTTTTATGATTAGAAACACCACTTCATCTATTATATATTTACAACAATTAGGAAGAGGGCTTAGAAAAACAGAAGATCCACATAAATATGTTACTGTCTTTGATATTATTGGAAATTCCAATAATAATTATTCCATTGCTGAAGTTTTAACTGGAAATTCAACAGCTGACAAAAGAGTATTGTTTAAAGAAGCTAATGAAGGTTTTCAATCAGTTTCTCAATTTATAAATGTTATTATAGAAGAAAAAGCTATTGAAAATATTATTAAGTCAATATCCAATAACTTTAAAGTGGAAACAAAATTAAAAGAAAAATTTAAAAATGAACTATACAGATTTAAAATTATTCCTTCACTTTCTGATCTATATAAGGATCCTAATTTTAAAGAGCTTAATCTTTTACAATTGCTGTGTAAAAATTTTTATGACCCTTTTATGGAATATTATATTAAAAAATATAATATCTCAAAAGATGATAAATTTTTAGATAAATTTTTTGGACTAATTACTCAATTTACCTTTAGAGGATACGATCAAGAAACGTTAAAAGAATACATCTCTCTATTAAAAGGAAATATTACTTTTAATAGAACCCTTATAGAAACTTTAATTCCTAAAAAAATAAACGGGAAAAAAACTGCTATTAACAGTGATTACTTTAAAAAGGGAAATAATTTTATAGATATTTTTAAATATGAAAAAGGATTATCTTTAATAAATGAAATAATAATTGAATTAAAAAGAAAAAATGCCTATAGCCTTTTTCTAGAACATATTGATTTATTCTGTGAGCTATCAAAAAGGAAGTCTTATAAAATGAAACCCTTTGAGTTAGTTAATAAAGGAGAATTCCTTTTCAATAAAAATGCAAATGATTGTTATATGAATGCTGTTGGAGAAAGAATAGATCACATTCAAAAAAGATTTTATTGTATTATTAACATCAGTAAAAAAGATACCTTTCATAATAACTATATTGATAACAAAAAAAGAATTGTATATATGACTCAAGAATCCTCTAGTAAGGAAAAAGCTGAAGAAAAAATAACTTTAATAAAAAATGGATATAAATTATTTATTTGTGCTAAATTTCCGCATCTAGGTTATGGTAATACCTCTTATTTTAATTTAGGAGATCTTCACGTTGATGAAATATCCACTGTAATACTCCATTCAACTAAAGATGGACATAGATCGAAGTTTAATCATAAAATTTTTTTGAGACTGGAAAATAAAATTCCTGAGGAATTAACTCAATACAAAAATAATGTTTAATTGTTTGAAAAAATTTAAAAATATATTCTTAAGTTTTTTTGACTAAAATATTATTACAATGTTATAATGAACTTAATTAGTTTAATATTTTATAACAAAGGAGGATAACATAATTAATTTATGTTTAAATAACCATGGATATAATAGAAAAGATTATGGAAATTAAAGATGTTGTACCAAAAAAACAAAAATTATTATGTGACTATATCGTTCTAAATCACAAAGAAATTGGAATGATGACTGCTGCTGAGGTTGCCGTGGCTGCTGGAGTTGCTACCACTACAGTAATGAGATTTATGAAATTACTTAAATTTGAATCTTATAATGATTTTAAAAATGCTTTTTTAGAATATTCACTAAAAAATACTATGTCTTCTTACGGAAGTATAAAAGAAAATTTTAAACATATTATTAAAGGAGAAGGGTCAGACCCTCTAACTACTACTTGCTATGAAACTATTCATACAATAGAAAATTTTATAACTCCTAAGAATATTGAAGAAATAAATAATGCCATAGAACTGATGATTAAATCTAAATGGATAAATCTACTAGGACTTAGATCTTCTAGACCTATAAGTTTATACATGGAGGCTGCTGTTAATAGATTTTATCCTAAAGTAAAGCAACTTAGCACTGATGACAGCTATCTTTACGACCGAGCCTTAAGAATTGATAAAAATGAAGTATTGGTCGTATTTTCAATTTGGCCTTGTACTAGAAAAACAGTTAAGTTGTCTGAAATTTGCCATAAGCGAAAAATACCAATTATATTAGTTACAAATACAACCTTAAATCCAATTGCAAAATTTGCTGATATAGTAATCGATACTAATTCTGTTCAAAGTCCACTTGGAAATTTGCCTGCTTTTGTAATTGTTGAAACTTTAGTTGCTGAATTAGCTAAACAAACAATTTCTGAATCAACTAAGAATATTGAAAAATTAGAAAATGATTTAGATGATTTAGACTTGTTTATCTGGGAATCTAAAGTTTAAAAATTATTTAATAAAATGCCTCTCTTATCTTAATTATCTAAGATAAAAGGGGCACTTTTTTAATATATTTAATTTAATGACAATAAATTAAAATTTACTATATTACATAGCTTTTTTTATTTTGACAATCTATTTACAATTAATTTGGGCACTTCGTGAGACATTATTCTAATTTCTTCTTCTGTAAATCCTTCTTCAAGTAAAACTTCCATGAATTTCATCATTCCATAAACTGGAGTTTCAAAACCTTTTTGTCCCCTATCTGTTGAAAGATAAACATTCTCAATTCCTGCATTTCTAATATTACTTGCCATTTCTTTTGCTGTAACTGAATGTTCTGCAATGTTGAGCCAATTTTTTTCTATTAAAACTCCTAAAGTGGCTAAATATTTTTGAGTCTTTCCATCAATCATTGTTCTTTGCCATTCAGGATGAGTAAGAATCATATTAACACCTAACCTTCTACCCTCTTCACATAATAATATAGACTCTTCAATGCTTAAATGTCCTGTCGCTAAATAGCTGTTATATTTTTTCATTATTTTAAATATCTCATAAATTTCTTTTTTCAACTTTCCTTTTTTTTCTAATATTGAAATTCCAGATCTTTTAAAAAAATCTCCAGGCATATCTCCATATTTTAAACAATTTTCAGAATCTCTTGTTGGCATCCATACAATTATAGCTCCAGTTTTCAAAGCATTTTCAACAGCAAATGGGTTGAGACCACCGTTTGGCCAATTTAATACTATTCCTCCATAGACTCTAGTTTTTAAATTACTCTTTAAATTTACTAAAGCTGCTCTTGATTGAGTAGGCTCATAATGACTTTTTATTAAAACCCCTTCCATTTTAAATTCGTTTGCTTCTGTAACTAAATCAAAATCATCTAAAGCTCGATTGAAAGCTGAAGGTTCAGTATGAGTATGAAGATCATAAGCTCCTTCTAGCAGTCTTTCTACAATACACTTATTTTTTTCTTTCATAATTAAGCTCCTTTTTATATTTTTATCATCAAAAGAAACCAAATATAAAAAGGAATTTTTGCAAAGAAAAAATCTTTACCTAAAATTATCATAACATAATCTACAATATAAATAAATATTTTAAAATTTATTTAAACTATTTTCGCAAGATAACTTCCCGAAAAAAGAAAAGAAAGAACCATTAAAAAGTTTTTAAAAACTTTTTTAAAATAAAAAGGTTTGACAAATTCTTTTAACTGTGATTTAATAGATGTATCAAAAGAAACTAAATATGAAAATGAAGATAATTCAAACAAGGAGTGATGTAAATGAAACAAAAAGATGTAATTTTTTACAGTGAAGGTGACAAAGTTTTAGGATCTATTTATTACCCAGATGACTATAAAGAAGGGGAAAAAAGACCAGTAATTATCGCTAACTCAGGATGGACAGGAATCAAAGTAGTTTACCCTGAATTATTCTCAAGAAACTTAGTAAAAAAAGGTTATATTTGTATAGGATTTGATTATAGAGGATTTAAACCAACTGAAGGAATAGCTAAATACACTACACTAGAAAGGGAAGTTGAAGATATTTGTGCTGCTATTAATTTTGCTAAAGCTCAACCTGAGATTGATAAAGATAAAATAGGATTAATTGGTTGGGGAGTTGGAGGTGCAGTTTGTATAGAATGTGCTAGACGTGAACCAACAGTTAAAGTAATTGCCACACTTAATTCCTTTGTAGACGGTGATCGTTGGATGAGAATGGGTATGGGGAATGACAAATATCATAGAGCCCTTGAGATGTTAGAAGAGGATAAAATGACTAGAGCTACTACTGGGGACTTAGTTATGAGACATCCTTATGTTGCTTACCCTAACATCACTGAATCTGGAGACTTCTATGTGGATAACACTCTTAAAAAAATAAATGGTGGAGTAGATAAAATTGCTAACGGTGATGCTGGAGAAGCTTTTCCTACTGCAATGTCCACAGCAATAGCAGATTCTTTCTTTAGATTTAATGTGGAAGATGCTTTAAAAAGACTTAAATGTGGTGTATTTGTAGGACATGGAAAATATAATGAACTTCACGACAGAATAGAAGCTGATGAAGCATATAGAATTGCCAATGAACCTAAAGAATTGTATTTTGTTGAAGGAAAACATAATGAATGGATGTTTGATGAAGATCCTAAATTTTTAAACCTAATGGATGCATTAGATAATTTCTTTGCTAAATTTATTAAATAGATAAAACAATCTTGATAAAGCTAGAAATTTTAGCTTTATCAAGATATTGGATATTAATATTATTTTATCTATAACATTAAGATCTAATATTTTTTTATGTTTATACTACACAAAACAAGGGGGTTAAAATGAATTTTACACCGTATTCAATGTTATTAGATTTCAGTATTATGTCAGGCCTTTTATTTGTTGCACAAATTATGAGAAGTAAAATAAAATTTTTACAAAATTATTATATTCCTTCTTCACTTGTAGCAGGTTTTCTAGGATTATTTGGAGGCCCACAATTTTTAAATATTTTACCATTTAGTGGTAAAACAGGATCTTATCCTTATTTATTAGTTTGTGTTTTATTTGCTGGTATTTTTTTAGGTAAACAAGAAAAATTTAATTTTAAAGAAACAGTTAACAAAGTAGGAGATACATTTTTAATAAATATGTCTAGTGAAATATTATGTTTCGGATTAGCCTGTTTAGTAGGTGGTGGATTAGTAATACTATTGTTCCCAAATGTATTTTCTGAAATAGCTGTTTTACTTCCTGCAGGATTCATGGGTGGACATGGTTATGCTGCAGCTATTGGTGGAACTATTAATACATTATTAGATAGAACTGATGGGGTTATAATAGGTCAAACCTTTGCAACTTTAGGGCTTCTAAGTGGAATTTTTGGAGGAATAATTTGTATTAACTATGCTACTAGAAAAGGAGCTACAAGGTTAGTTAAAAGTATAGGTTCATTACCTGAAGAATGTAAAACTGGAATGATCCCGCTAGAAAAAAGACAAACAATGGGAGATGAAACTATTCATCCTATGGCTATGGATCCATTAGCTTGGCATATTGGACTTATTCTTATGACTACAGGTATTGGATATGCTATTTACTATGCATATAAGCCATATTTTCCTAGAGTAGAAGTTCCCTTAATGTGTGTTACTATGATTGTTGGAGTTATTATTCAATCTATTTTAAATAGAACAGGATATGGAACATATGTTGATAAAAGAATAATTGATAGAACAGGAAGTGGAGTTACTGACTATTTAGTCGCTTTTGGAATTGCAACTATAAAATTATCAGTTGTACTTGAATTTATAGGACCTATATTAGTTCTTGTTACTGTTGGTATAGCTTGGCCATGTGTTTTAGTATTCTTTGTAGGTAGAAGATTATTTAGAAATTTCTGGTTTGAAAGATCCATCTTTATTTTTGGATATATAACTGGAGTTGTTGCAGTTGGCGTAACTCTTCTTAGAATTGTTGACCCTGAAATGAAAAGTGGAACATTAAGTGATTTTGGAACTGCCTATACTCTTCAATCTGTTGTAGAACTATTTATAGTTACTTTAGTTCCTGTTTTTGCAGTATCCATGGGAGTAATTCCAATTGGAGCTATTCTCGTTGCTATTGGTATAGCTATGCTTTTATTTTGTAAGTTTAAATATGGTTCTTATAAAATGCCAATGGATGAATTAAGAGAAGGAGAAGCAGAAATAATAGCTACTATTCTTGATTAATTAATAAAATAATATACCCTTAATAAAGATGGATTATAAATCCATCTTTATTATTAATTAAAAAATATAAAAGGAGAATTTACATGACCTATTCTAAAATAAAAAAAAATAGAATTTTTTATTTACTTATATTATGTACTCTTTTATCTCTTTTTTCTGCATGTTTTAAAAAAGAAGCTGATAAAAATATCTTACCATTTAAAGTAGCAAGCATTCAATTTAATCCTCAGTTAAATAAACTTGATCAAAATGTAAATGACTTATTAAAAGTAGCTGAAACTGCTTTTAAAAATGGAGCTAAACTGGTAGTTGCTCCTGAAATGTCTACAACAGGTTACTACTATAAAAATAGAAATTCTATCAAGCCATTTGTAGATTCTCTTCCTGGAAAAACTACAGATAAATTTTCAGAACTAACTAAAAAATACCAGACCTATATTATTTTTGGAATGCCAGAAGTAGATAGAACAACAGATTTATATTATAACTCTGCTGCATTAGTTGGACCAGATGGATATATTGGAAAATATAGAAAAACTCATCAATGGGAAAGTGAAGAACATTGGGCTGCTTGGGGAGATTTAGGAGTTCCTGTTTATAACACTAATTTAGGAAAAATTGCTATAAATATTTGTATGGATTCAGCATATTTTGAAAGTGCTCGTCTTGCTGGAATTCAAGGAGCTAACATACTTGCCTTCCCTACCAATTCATCAGCTCAAGCAATTTCTGCATTACCTGCAAGAGCTCAACAAAATGGAGTTTATGTAATAAGTGCTAATAGATCAAATACAGAAAATGGATTTCATATGATAGGTGGTAGCGCAATTTTGACACCTAAAGGTAAAAAATTAAATGAAGCACCTGCATTAATGACAAAAGAAGAAGATGTAAATGAACCTACTATAATTTATGCAACTATTGATCCTAAAAAATATAATAATGAAAATAGAATTGCTTTAGAAAAAAGACGTCCTGAATTATATAAAGATTTGATGTTATATATTTCACCATGGGATTATACAAAAAACAATGACTCAAAAAAAATTATTGCTTCTTCTTTCCAGTATGAACCTACAGTAGGAAATAAAGAAACTAATAAAAATAAAATTTTTACATTAATAAAGAATGCAAAAAATAAAAATAATGATTTAAATCTTGTTATTTTGCCAGAACTTTCTTTAATCGGTCCAACTGATAATTTAACTTTAGGAGAAATTAAAAAACTTTCAGAAAAAATAGATGGCAATTCTTACTTATATTTTTCTAAATTGGCTAAGGATAACAATATATCTATCGTCTTTGGAATGATTGAAAATAAAGATGAAAAACTATATAATAGTGCTGTTTTAATTAATGAAAATGGTGAAACTATTGGTGTTTATCAAAAAACTCATTTAAATATATTTGATGAAAAATGGGCTACACCAGGAAATAACTTATCAGTTTTTAATTCAGAGAAATTAGGGAAAATTGGAATTTTAATTGGAGAAGATGTAATGTTCCCAGAAGCATCTGGAGTTTTAGCTATTAATAGAGCTGATATAATTGCTATTCCTTCAGCCTGGTATGGGCAGTATGGTAGTGATATGGAAATAAACGAAAATATTTCTGTTAATAAATATCCTAAAGGATCTATGACTTTATGGGATTCAACTGCCATAAGTTCTCAAGCTTATACTATCGTAGCTAACTTTGTAGGAACAGATAAGAATTATCAAGGAAGAAGTAGCCTTTATACTTTAGATCCTTTGTATGGACTTGACCAGCCTATTGTTGCTTCTAATGAAAAAGAAGAAGCTTTGATTTTTAGTTTTAAAACCTTACAAAATAAATGGTGGTTTAACCAAGAAAAATTAATTTCTTCAAGGAGAACACCTTATTATATGAAATTAATTGAAAAATAGTTAAAAAATCTCGAATTATATCGAGATTTTTTTATAAATTAATAGTGAATTTAATCATTTTATATGGTATCCTATAAATATTCAAAAATCAAGTAACATAAATAGTTCATTAAATAGTTCTATTTTATTATACAAGGAGATATTATGAATAAACTAAAACTTATTTTTGCTCTTGTGTTGTTTTCAACCCTTGGAGTTTTTGTAAAAAAAATAGATTTAACTTCTGGAAAAATAGCTTTTATTAGAGGAACTGTGGGATTTCTTTTTTTAATTTTTCTAACTATAATTGGCAACAAAAAAATAATTATAAAGCAAATCTTAGATAATAAAGAAAAAATTATTTCTTCTGGTTTTCTATTAGGATTAAATTGGATATTTTTGTTTCAATCATACAAATATACAACCCTTTCAATAGCAACTATTTCTTGCTATTGTGCTCCTATATTTATGATTATTTTTTCTATAATTTTCTTAAAAGAAAAACCTGACATAAAAAAAATTATTTGTGTTTTTGTTTCTATAATTGGAATGCTACTAATCTTCTATAATAGTAATAATCCAAATGACAATATTTCATATAATCATACTTTAGGGATATTTTTTGGTATATTAACTGCTATTTGTTACTCCAGTGTTATTATTATAAATAAATCTCTAAAGGATATTTCTTCCTTAGAGCAAACCTTAGGACAATTTTTTTCTGCTATTATTTTATTATTAGGATACATATCAATATTTGAAGACTTTAATTTTAAAGATTTAAATATAATATCATCAATAAATTTAATAATTATAGGAGTTGTTCATACAGGATTTGCTTTTTTTATATATTTTTCTGCTATTAAAAATATAAAGGGACAAAGTATTGCAATTTTAAGTTATATCACACCTATTTTTGCAGTTTTAATAT
Source organism: Fusobacterium sp. IOR10 (assembly GCF_010367435.1). Lineage (NCBI taxonomy): Bacteria > Fusobacteriati > Fusobacteriota > Fusobacteriia > Fusobacteriales > Fusobacteriaceae > Fusobacterium > Fusobacterium sp. IOR10. The sequence continues at coordinate 18,269 of NZ_WJWY01000012.1, read as the reverse complement.
CTGTTTTTTACTTAAAAGAGCCTATGAATATTTTCCAAATAGCTGGAGGTATTTTAATTTTAATCTCAACATTTGTAGCTGAACAAGTTGAGATTAAATAAAATAAAATATAATCAAATGATAGCTTTAGGTTTAAAAATAAAAGCTATCATTTGAAGAAAAATAAAAACCGCAAACACTAGTTAAAGGATACATTGAAAAATTCTCAGTTAAAATAGCATCTGTTTTCTCACTATCTAAAATATCAAAGACTACTCTTTTTAATGAATGATCTGGTATAGAATTATAACCTATAGCAGGTCTTATATTAATTTCCCACATTCTTTCACTTATATAATCTTGAAGATATTTAGAAGAACTTTCTGCTGCCTCCATTAATATTAAATTTTCTATTATTTTTTCGTATATTTTTTCTTGGAAAATATTACTCTTTACACTAATTAAAAACGCCCCTATATAATCTTTTTCGTTTAAAAAATCACTTAATGAAACCTTTGTGTTTTTATAACTAGATTTTACAAAATTAATTTTTGTTTCTTGTCCTTGGGCTAATATTTTAACTTGATCATTTTCTAGATTTTTTTCACAATTAAAAATTCCAAAGGTGGCTTTAGCAACAACTTTTTTTTCTTTCATAACATTGAAAATTTTCCTTATTTCTTCCAAGGTTTCCCTCTCAACCTTTGTTTTTCTAACTTTTAAATTTTCAAGAACAAAATTCCAATTTATATGCTTTTCTAATTTTTCTATAGGAATTTCCAAATAAAATTTTCCAAGGTTTTTAGGAACCTTTAACTTATTTTCGTATTTTTCTCTAACTTCACAAACTGGTTTTTTCATCTTTTTATTTTCATAATATGCTTCACTTAATTTTTTTAGTTCCTCATTTTTTTCAAATAAATATTTTTCTTTTTCTAGAGTATTTCCACAAATTTTAGAGACTAAAGAAAGTGTATCTAGAGCATCTGTAACATGAACTACTTTTTTTTCATAAAGAGGCTCTAGTTTTAATGCTGTATGAAGTTTTGATGTTGTGGCTCCTGCTACAAGTATTGGTATATTCATATTATTTTCATTAAAAAGCTTCAGAACTTTTTCCATTTCTTTTAAAGAAGGACTTATTAAACCACTTAATGTTACCACATCTGCATTAATTTCAACTGCTTTTTTATAAATTTCATCCTTAGAAACCATCACCCCTAAATCAAAAATTTCAAACCCATTACATTTTAAAACAGTGCCCACTATGTTCTTACCTATATCATGAACGTCTCCTGCCACTGTTGCCATTACAACCTTACCTTTAGATGTTACTTTTTCATTACGAGCAAGTAGGGGTGTTAATATATCAATAGCATTATTCATAACAGTTGCTGAACGTATTAGTTGTGGCAGATACAATTCACCTACTTCAAACATTTTTCCAACTTCTTCCATTCCACTCATTAATATTTCTTGAATTATAGTTAAAGGGGAATATTTTTTTAAAGCCTCTGCAATATCCTCTTGAAAAGTTGTACTTCCACCATAGATAAGTGCTTGTTTAATTTTACTTTCACAATCTTCTAATACAACTTTAGATTTCTTTACTTCGTTCTTTTTTAATGATAGAGTAAGTACATCATCTAATGAGTTTTCCTCTCCTAATATTAGAGACTCTATTATCCTTATCTCTTCCTCTGATAAAGCTGGAGCTTTTTCCCCTGGATTCATTATTGCAAAATTCATTCCAATTTTTTTAGCCCTATCTATGAACAATTTATGAATTGAAGCTCTCAATGAATTGTTCCCTCTAAAAGCAAAGGATAAATTACTAAGTCCTCCTACAATTCCAACAGGACCTAGATTATCTCTAATCCACTTAATTGTATTTAAATAATGCACCCCATTAAACCTATCACTTTCACTTCCTGTACCTATTGTTAAAATATTAGGATCAAATATTATTTCTGAATCTTCAAATCCTAATCTTTTTAATATTTTATACTCCCTTTCTATTATTTCAATTTTTCTTTCAAAATTAACCCCTTGACCTTTTTCATCAAAAGCCATAGCTACAACAGAGGCTCCATATTTTTTTATAATCAAAGCTTTTTCTATAAATTTTTCTTCCCCTTCTTTTAAACTAATGGAATTGATAATGGATTTTCCAGCAGTACTCTTAAGGGCTATCTCAATGGTTTTAAACTCTGAAGAATCAATCATTAATGGATATTTGGAAACTAAGGGATCATTTTGTAAAACCTTTAAATACTTTTCCATTTCAAGGGAAGAGTCAAGTAATCCATCATCTAAATTAATATCCAAAATATTTGCTCCATTTTTTATTTGATTTCTAGCTATCTCCAATGCTTTTATATAATTTTCTTCCTCTATTAATCTTTTGAAAAGTTTAGAACCTGCAACATTGTTTCTTTCTCCAACTGGAGAAAACTTACCTTTAAAATCATAAATTTCATTTCCAGATAAAATATAATTATGTTTTTTTTCTAGATTAAACTTTCTTGGCTCTTTATTCTTTGTGGCAGAAACTATTTCTTTAATGTGTTCAAAGCTAGTTCCACAACATCCACCTACAATATTTAAATGCTTCCCATCAATAAGTTCTCTTAGATAAGATACTGTTATTTGAGGAGTTTCATTGTATTTTCCCTCTTCATTTGGAAGACCTGCATTTGGATATAATGAAATAGGTTTATCTACAAATTTTCCTAATTTCTTTATAAGAGGAATTAAATCCTTTGCACCAAAAGAACAATTTAAACCAAAGGATATAATTGATTTTCTATCAAGGGCCACTGCTAAAGACTCCATGCTTTGTCCTGATAATAATTTTCCTTGTTTATTAACAGTCATTGAAATCATAATTGGTAAATTTATATTTTTGTATGCAAATACTTCCTCTGCAGCTAAAAGAGCTGCCTTTGCATTAAGTCCATCGAAAATAGTTTCTATTAAAACTATATCTATCCCCCCATTAACAAGTCCTAAAATTTGCTCATAATAGATTTCTTTTAAATAATCAAAAGTTAAGCTTCTTTCGTATGGAATATTTCCAACAGGTATTGAAAGACTTTTACTTGTTGGGCCTATTGACCCTGCTATAAATATTTTTTTCTTGTATTTTTCAAAAAATTTTGTTGTTGCTTCCTTTGCTAAAGCAGCGCTTTTCTTTGCTATTTCATATGCTTTTTCTTGAAGATTATATTCCCCTAATGAAATTCTATTTGCATTAAAAGAATTTGTCTCTATTATGTCTGCCCCAGCTTCCATGTATTTAAAATGAATATCTTTAATAATACTAGGGTTTGTTATATTTAAAATTTCATTGCAACCTTTTAAAAATGTTTTGTGATTTTTAAATGCTTCTCCTTTGAAATCTTCCTCTGTTAAATTATAGTTTTGTATTTCTGTCCCTGTTGCCCCATCAAGAACTAGTATTTTATTTTTTAATTTATCAAACATAATTACCTCCTAAAATGTTTCTCTTATTCTAGCAATATTTTCCATTATTTTCTTGGCAATTTCAGGCTTATTCATTGTGTATATATGAACTCCCTTAACATCTGAAGCAATTAGTTCAATTATTTGTTCTGTTGCATACCCAATTCCAGCTTCCTTTAAAGCCTCTGGATTGTCCTCATACTTATCTAATATTCTTTGAAGTTTTGGAGGAATTTTCGCTCCACAAAGAGATGTTATTTTTTTTATTTGCTTACTATTTGTAATTGGTATTATACCTGCTATAACTGGAATATTAATTTCCAACTTCTTTAATTTTTCTAAAAATTCAAAGAAATTATTATTGTCAAAAAACATTTGTGAAATTAAAAAATCTGTTCCTGATTCAACTTTCTTCTTTAAATTAAATAAGTCCAACAAATCATTATTTTCTTGATGAGTTTCTGAATAAACTGCTCCTCCAATACAATATTTATCCTTTAACTTTAAAAAATCAACTAAATCACTTGCATATTTAAAATCTCCCTTATCTAAATTTAAATATTCCTTTGGAGGATCTCCTCTTAAAGCTAAAATATTTTCAATATTATATTTTTCAAAGTCTTTTAATACATGTTCAATTTCTTTTTTGCTTGCTCCTATACAAGTTAAATGTGCCAATGAACAAATATTTTTACTTTGAATTTTTTCTGCAATTTCTGCTGTTTTTCTCATTCCTGATCCATTAGCTCCATAAGTTACACTTATAAAATCTGGACCAAGTTCTGATAATTTATCTATAACAGAGTAAACTTCTTCCAAAGAATAATATTTATTTGGTGGAAAAACTTCAAAGGATATAGTTGTCTTTTTTTTCTCAAATATTTCTTTTATTTTCATCTTTTCTCTCCCTTATAATAAAAAATCCTCACATCTTTTGATAGATGTGAGGAGTCTCATATGATATATTCGCCATCTATCAGGAATTAGCACCACACTTCTTTCAAAGTAGGTTGCTGAAGTCTCTTCGGGCCTGTCCCTCAACTTCTCTATATGGTATTTAATTTAAAACATTCTATCACAATGAATTATCAAAGTCAATTCTTTACAATTAATTTTGTAATATGACTTTCTTGATGTATAATACATATATAGATATTATTTTGATTTAAGGAGGATTTTTATGAAAAATTTTAAGCTATCTAAATTTATTTTATGCCTATTAATACCCACTCTTTTTGGAGGTATTTCAGGATTCTTTAATCAAAATTCAGTGGAGTTATATGAAAAACTTGTGCTTCCTGACTTTGCTCCCCCTTCATTTGTATTTCCACTAGTGTGGACTTTCCTTTATACTTTTATGGGAATAGGCCTTTATTTAATTCTTGAAAAAAGAAATCATAAATTAGCTGTAACTAGTTTTTATATTCAATTAACTTCTAATTTTATATGGCCATTTGTGTTTTTTAAATTTCATTTAATTGTTCCTGGTTTTTATTTACACATGTTCCTTTTATTAGCTGTTATATGGATGACTTTTAATTTCTTTAGATTAAATAAATTTGCAGGTATTTTACAAATACCTTATATTATTTGGTTAAGTTTTGCAGGATATTTAAATTATTATATTGTTTTACTCAATGCATAATTTTAGATATAAATAAAAAAAGATGAATCCTATATTTATAGAATTCATCTTTTTTATTGTTTACAGTATAATTATTTTTTACTTTGATTTCTTTTTTGTTTTTGATTTTGCAACTTTTTCTTCTAGAGATTTTCCTACTCTAAATTTAACAACTTTTTTTGCTTTTACTTGCATTTTTTCACCTGTTTGAGGGTTTCTAACTTCTCTTGCTGATCTTTCTGTTACTTCCCATTTACCCCAACCAACAAAACCTACTGAATTTCCTTTTTCTAAATTATCAGTTACAGTATCCAAAAATAAATTTACAAACTTTTCTGCATCTTTTTTTGCTATTTCGCCCTTTTCAGCAATATCCACTACAAACTCTTTTTTTGTCATAACCATCCTCCTAATAAATTATCTTAAGTATTACTATGGTTATAGCCCGTAAATGCTCTTTTGTAAAGCTTTTTTTCATTTTCTGTTAATTTATTTTAATAACTTTATATCCAGCTTCTTCAATAGTAGCTTTTAAAGTTTCATCTTTCACATTATCTAAAGCATTAAATGTTGCCATTTTACTTTCTAAATTAACAGACACATCTGTTACTCCTGAGATTCCATTTAATGCATCTGTAACATGTTTAACACAATGCATACAGCTCATTCCTTCTATTAATATTTCTTTTTTCATAATATCTCCTCCTATTTTAAATCTTTTTAATCTAAGTGCATTAGTTACAACAGATACAGAACTAAAACTCATAGCAGTACCTGCTATCATTGGATTTAATAATGGTCCTCCAAATAAATGTAATACTCCCATTGCAATTGGAATTCCTAAAACGTTATAACCAAATGCCCAAAATAAATTTTGTTTAATATTTTTAATAGTACTTCTACTAAGTAAAATAGCTGTAGGAACATCCATTAAATCACTTTTCATAAGAACGATATCTGCTGACTCAATGGCTACATCTGTACCACTTCCAATTGCTATTCCAATATCTGCCTGTGCCAAAGCTGGGGCATCATTAATTCCATCTCCAACCATTGCCACTTTTTTATTATTTTCTTGAAATTTTTTAACAGCCTTTGACTTATCCTCTGGAAGAACTTCTGCAAGAATTGTATCTATATTCACTTGCTTTCCAATAGCCTCTGCTGTTTTTTTATTATCTCCTGTTATCATTGCCACTTTAATTCCCATTTCATGAAGCTTTTCTATTGCTCTCTTACTATTTTTTTTAACTGTATCTGCCACTGCAATTATACCTGCAGCTTTAAAATCAATAGCTATATACATTGGAGTTTTACCCTCTGTAGCTAGTCTATCAGCAATGTCATCTAGTTGTTCCAAATCAATCTTTTTATCTAGCATAAGTTTTCTATTTCCAGCTAGAATATTCTTTCCATCTATCATAACTTGAATTCCATGACCTGGAATAGCTTCAAAGGAAGTTACTTCTTTAAATTCAACTCCATTTTCCACTGCGTCATTAACTATCGCTTCTCCAAGGGGATGTTCTGATCCCTTTTCTGCTGATGCAATTAATTGTAATAATTTTTCCTTCTTTGTATTTCCAATGGTTATAATATCTGTTAATTTAGGTTTTCCTTCTGTTATAGTTCCTGTTTTATCAAATATAACTATTTCTATTTCATGGGCTCTTTCTAAAGCTACACCACTTTTTATTAAAACTCCATTTTCAGCACCTTTTCCAGTTCCCACCATTATCGCTGTTGGAGTTGCTAACCCAAGAGCACAAGGACAGGCTATAACTAAAACTGCAATAAATATAGTTAATGAAAATTCAACTGACTCTCCCCCTATAAAATACCAAGCTAATCCAGATAGAAGAGCTAAACCAATAACTGTTGGAACAAAATATCCTGCTATAATATCTGCTAAATTAGCAATTGGAGCCTTTGAACCTTGGGCATTTTCAACTAATTTTATTATTTGAGCAAGAGTAGTATCTTCTCCTATTTTTGTTGCCTTATATTTTATAAATCCATTTTTATTAATACTTGCTCCTACTAAATTATCCCCTACATTTTTTTCTATAGGAATACTTTCTCCAGTAAGCATTGATTCGTCAACTGAAGTATGACCATCTATAATTTCCCCGTCAACTGGGAACTTTTCTCCTGGTTTTACAATTATTATATCTCCAACTTTAACCTCTTCAATTGGAGTAATTATTTCTCTATTATTTTTTATAACTACAGCTGTTTTAGGTGCTAAATCTATTAATTTTTTTATTGCTTCTGAAGTTTTCCCCTTGGAAACAGCTTCTAAATATTTCCCTAAAGAAATTAAAGTAATAATAACTGCTGCTGATTCAAAATATAAATTTTTTGCATAAAAAATGTTTCCATTTATAACCTGATAAACTGCATATACTCCATAAAGAAATGCTGCACCAGTACCTATAGCTATCAATGAATCCATATTAGGATTTCCTTTAACTAGAGTTTTAATCCCAACTGTATAAAATTTATATCCCAATATTACAACTGGTATTGTTAATATTAATTGAGATAAAGCAAAATTAATTGGACTAATATTAGGATTTAAAAAACCAGGTAATGGTAGACCAAACATATGTCCCATGGATATATACAAAAGAGGTATTGTAAATATAGCTAATATTATAAATCTTTTCCAGAAAATTTTCACTTCTTTTTCTTTTTCACTCTTATTCTCCTCAAAGGAAGGAGCCTCTTTTTCATTTAAAGCTGTATACCCTGCATCTTCTATAGCTTTTTTTAATTTCTCTTCTGAAAATACATTTTCATCAAAGGTAATATTTAAATTTTCTGTTGCTAAATTAACATTTGCCTCATTAACTCCTTCTAATTTTTTACTAACTTTTTCAACTGTTTTTGCACAAGCAGCACATGTCATTCCTTGAATTTTTAGTGTTTTATTTGTCATAATTATCCCTTTCCTTATTTTCCAATCATCTTAGTTAAAAGTTTTATTACTTCATCTATTTTTTCATCCTCATTATTATTTTCAAATGATTCTTTTACACAATGTTTCATATGCTGCTTAATTATTAATATATCAGCTTTTTTTAGAAGAGATTGAGAAGCTAAAATTTGATTTGAAATATCTATACAATATCTGTCTTCCTCTATCATTTTAATTGAAGCTTCCACTTGTCCTTTTGCTATCTTTAAAGTTTGTAACGCTTTCTTTCTTTCTTCATTCATTCTTCTTCCTCCTCTTGGCCCCCGTATAGGGGGGTACTAAAATAATACTATCACTATTTTTTATATTAGTCAACTAAAATAAAAAAGAGGGAAATTAAATTCCCTCTTTTTATAAAAAATCTTAATTAATTGTCATTATTTTTATTTAAATATTCATAGGCATTTAACAAATTCATAACCTGAACTTTTACTCCAATAGCAAGAGATTTTTCATCTATAGAAAATGATCCGTTATGAAGTGGTTTATTTTCTTTTGTTCTCATTCCAACTCCAAGATTAAAAAAAGCTCCTGGAACCTTATCTAAATAATAGGCAAAATCTTCAACTACCATTTCAGGAATTTTCTTTTCCTTAACATTTTTACTCTCTAGTACATTTTCTCCACTTTTCTTTACAATATCAACAAATTTGTCATTATTTATAAGAGCCATATAACTATCAATATATTCAACTTCCCCTACTGCTCCCATACCTTCGCATATTAATGTAACCATATTTTTTATTTTAGGTTTTACTGAGTCCCTTAATTTATTAGAAAGAGTTCTTATTACACCTTCTAATAAAACATCTCCAGTTATTACATTTTCTGTTTCTCCACCTATAATTTTTCCAAAACTTAAAACTAAAGATTCTCTTGAATCTATGCTTCTACTAACTATTGTTTGAAGAGCAGTTATTACTTGGGCTGCTACAACTATTGAGTCAACCCCTGTACTAGGATAAGCTCCATGACAACTTTTTCCTTTTATTCTTATTTTTATTCTTGTTGAAGCTGCATTCATAGGCCCATATTTAATTCCTATTTTCCCTGCACTTATTGAAGGATCCACATGTAATCCAAATATTCCATCTACATTTTCAAGAACACCTTCTTTAATCATAGGCAGTGCACCACCTGTTGTCTCCTCTGCAGGTTGAAATATTAATTTTACATTACAAGGTAATTCTTTAATATTTTCAGAAATAACCTTTGCTACACCAAGCAAAACACTCATGTGAGCATCATGTCCACAAGCATGCATTTTCCCCCTATGCTCTGACTTAAAGTCACATTCAGTCTCTTCCAAAATAGGGAGTGCATCCATGTCAGCTCTAAAGGCTAATGTTATATCTTTATTTTTACCCTCTATCTCTGCAACAATGCCACTTTTACCTATATTTTTTTTATAGTTTATCTTTAATTGGTCCAATGTATCACAAATTATTTCAGTTGTTTTTGGAAGAGAAAAATCTAATTCTGGATATTTATGTAATTTTCTTCTAATATTTACAACAAAATCCTCCACCCTATCTGCTGATTCTAAAAACGCATTTTTTTTCATGAACTCTCCTCCTATTTTTTCTTTCACCTAATTAAAACAAGTTTAATACAAAATAGCAACTAAATAAAATATATTCTATTTCATTATAACATTTATAGAATATATTGTTAATTTAATGAATATCCGTGTATAATATGCATTAATTAAATATAAACCAGATTGAGGAGCAGTTGACATTATTAACTATATGGAGTTTACCTAAAACTTTGAAATATAGTGAAAGGGAAAGTTGCCGAAGTATAAACTTTAGGTAAAGTTTATATTGGGAGTGTAATTAACAGTTGCACTACTGTCATTGAGTATTCAATGTTGTGCTTTCTGTTGTGTCTTACTAAAATTTTAGTATGAGCTTTAGTAGAAATTACTAGACCAACAGTTTGTTGACTGTTGGTTTTTTTATTTAATTAAATTTTATTACAAAGGAGATTTATAAATGAGAGTAGTGTTAAAGTACGGTGGTTCTAGTGTTGCAACAATTGATAAAATAAAAGCTATTGCCAAGTATATTATAAAATTAAAAGAAACTAAATATAGTGAGATAGTTGTAGTTGCTTCTGCAATGGGTAAAACTACCAATAAATTAATATCTCTTGCCAAAGATATTTCTGAAAATCCTGATCAAAGGGAATTGGATTCTCTTCTTTCAACTGGAGAACAACAAACTGTTTCTCTTATTTCAATGGCAATTAATTCAATGGGTTCAAGTGCTATTTCTCTAACAGGATCTCAAGCAAATATTCTAACTACTGGAGTTCATACAAAAAGTAAAATTAATAGTATTGATGCTGAAAAAATTAAATGTTATCTTAAAAAAGGTAAAATTGTTGTTGTAGCTGGTTTTCAAGGAATTAATGAAGATGGAGATATCACAACTCTTGGAAGAGGTGGATCTGACACTAGTGCAGTTGCACTAGCAGCAACATTACAGTGTGAATGTAGAATCTATACTGATGTTGACGGAATATATAGCGTTGATCCTAGAATTCATCCTGGTGCTAAATTTATAGAAAAATTATCCTATGAAGAAATGATGGAAATGTCTAATTTAGGAGCTGGAGTTATGGAAACTAGAGCTGTGGAAATAGGTAAAAAATACAATGTGCCTATCTTCGTTGGTAAATCTTTAAACGAATCAGGAGGAACTTATATTATGAATACAATTAATGATTTAGAGGAGAAATTAGTTACAGGAATAAGTGTTACAAAGGAAATTATTATTACTAGAATCTTAAATATTGGATATTCTAGTGAAAAAATAGCTGAAATATTCTCACTTGTAGATGCTGGGGGATTAAATATAAATATGATTACACAAAATATGACAAAGGATTGCCATGTTGACCTTTCTTTCAGTTGTAACTCTGATGAAAAATATTTATTAGAACAAGTTATTAGCAAAGTAAAAGCTAATATTCCAGAAGCTGAAGTTGACTATAATGATAATTTAGGTATGATTTCAATAGTTGGAGTTGGAATGATTAATAATTCAGGTATTGCTGGACGATTCTTTTCATCTTTAAGTAGAGCTAACATTAATTTTTATCAAGTAACTACTTCTGAAATAAGTGTCTCATCTAGTATTGATAGAGATTTAGTTGAGACTGCTGTAAAAGCTGTTGCTAAAGAATTTAATTTATAAAAAATTAGTTATAAATAACAGAATTGTATTTATTTACGTCAAATACTAAGTACCATTAATAATTTTCTACAATTTAATAAAAAAGAGCAACTATGAATACTGCTCAAATTATAAAATCACTTAATATATAAATAATCTAAACAGGAGGAATAAATATGACCTTATTTACAGGATCAGGAGTTGCAATTATTACACCATTTACAAATTCAATGGAGGTAAACTATCCTAAACTTAAAGAACTTCTAGAATTCCATGTTGAAAATAATACAGATGCTATTGTTATTAATGGAACAACTGGAGAATCTGCAACTATGACAGATGAAGAAAGCTTAGACGTAATTAGATTTACTGTTGACGTTATTAATAATAGAATTCCTGTTATTGCAGGAACTGGTTCAAATGATACTAGACATGCTTTGGAATTTAGTATTGCTGCTACAAAACTTGGAGTAGATGGATTATTAATTGTTACACCTTATTACAACAAAGGAAATGAGAATGGTATTTACAACCATTACAAATCCATTGCTGAAGCTGTTGATTGTCCAATCATTCTTTATAATGTACCTTCTAGAACAGGTGTTAATTTATCAATACCTCTTTTGAAAAAATTAGCTGAGATTGATAATATTATTGCAATTAAAGAAGCTAGTGGAAATATTTCATATGCTGCTGAAATTGCTAGAGTAGTACCTTCCCTTACAATTTATTCTGGTAATGATGACATGGTTATTCCTTTGTTATCCCTTGGAGCAAGAGGTGTTATTTCTGTTTCAGCTAATATAATACCTAAAATAACTCACGAAATGGTTATTTCATTTTTAAATAGTGACATAAATAAAGGAATGAGATTACAATTAGATTATAATGGTTTAGTAAATGCTTTATTTATTGAAACAAACCCTATCCCAATAAAAGATGCTATGAATTTTTTAGGATATGAAGTTGGTCCTTGCAGATTACCTCTTGGGGAAATGTTTGAAGAAAATAAACTAACTTTACATAAAATATTAAATGAATATGGAGTTGAAAAATGGATATAATTATACACGGAACAGGAGCTATGGGAAAAGAAGTTTCTAATTTAATCGCAGATGATAAAAATCTAAATTTAAGTGGTTTTGCAGATGAATTAACAAATGAAAAGGGAAATGTAATTATTGATTTTTCTCATTTTTCTAGGTTAAATTCACTTCTTGACTATGCTAAAAATAACAAACTTCCACTAGTTATTGCAACTACTGGATATGATAATGAAACTTTAGAAAAATTAAAGGAATTCTCAAAAGAAATACCTATTCTTTTATCTTCTAATATGTCTCTTGGAGTTAATTTAATGCAAGATATCCTTAAGAAAATTGTACCTGTATTATATGGAAAATATGACATTGAAGTTATTGAAAAACATCACAATAAAAAGGTAGATTCACCTAGTGGAACTGCTAAAAGTATTTTGGAAGTTATTGAAAATGGTTGCCAAGATAAAATGATAGAACAATATGGTAGAGAAGGTATTAAGAAAAGAGAAAAAAATGAAATTGGAGTGCATGTTGTTAGAGGAGGAACTATAGTTGGAGAACATTCTGTTTTATTCTGTGGTAATGATGAAATAATTGAAATAAAACATACAGCAATGTCTAAAAAAATATTTGCTGAAGGTGCTTTAACTGCTGCTAAATTCTTAGCTAATAAACCTGCTGGACTTTATTCTATGAAAGATATATTTTAATTGGAGGAAATCAATGAACAAATTAAACACTGCTGAAGAAATAATCGCATTTATAAAAAACTCAACAAAAAGTACACCTGTAAAAGCATATATCAATGGAGACCTAGACAATTTAAAAACAACTGCAAAAGTTTTTAAAGGAGAAGGTTCTTATATCTTAATTGGAGAATCTGAAGAAATATCTAGAGTATTGGAAGAATACAAAGATATGATCACAGAATTTCATATTGAAAATGACAGAAGAAATTCTGGAGTTCCTACTCTTGACCTTAGAAATATAAAAGCAAGAATAGAACCTGGAGCTGTTATAAGAGATAAAGTTACCATTGGAGATAATGCAGTTATCATGATGGGAGCTGTTATAAATATTGGGTCTATAATTGGAGAAAATACAATGATAGACATGGGGGCTATCCTAGGGGGTAGAGCTACTGTTGGAAAAAATTGTCATATTGGAGCTGGCGCAGTTTTAGCTGGAGTTATTGAGCCTTCTTCTGCAACGCCTGTAATAGTTGAAGACAATGTTTTAATTGGTGCTAATTCTGTAGTTATTGAAGGAATTAGAATTGGAAAAGGAGCCGTTGTTGGAGCTGGATCTATAGTATTACAAGATGTTCCTGCAGGAGCTGTTGTTGGAGGAAATCCCGCTAAAATAATAAAAACAGTTGATGATAAAACTTTAGGAAAAACTCAACTTGTTGAAGACTTAAGAAAATAATCTTAAGCAAAGGAGACATAAATGGAAATAAATAAAGTAGTTAGTGGTTTACAATATTCTTTAATTAGAGCATTAAAAGAAGAAGCTCTAAATTATTCAAATGTTATAGATTTAACTGTAGGTGAACCTGATTTAGAAACACCTGAGGAAATTGTAATAGGAGCATTTGAAAAAGCTAAAAAAATAAAACTTGGATATCCACCAACAGGTGGAGGAGAAAGCATTCGTTCTCTCATTGCCAACCATTATAATAAAAAATATAATACATCATATAAAACTGATAATGTCATTGTAAATGTAGGGGCTTCAGAGGCTATCTCTTCTTGCTTTAGAACTATACTTAACCCAGGGGATGAAGTAATTGTACTTGCTCCATATTATGCAGGTTATCCTCCTATGATTGAACTTTGTTATGCAAAGCCTGTACCAATTGATATATCAAAACATGATTTTGTTTTAACCCCTGAAGTTTTAGAAAAGTATATAACTAATAAAACAAAGGCCGTACTATTTTGCAACCCTTGTAATCCCACAGGAAATGTTATGGGATATGAAGAAATGAAAAATCTTGCTGACTTTTTAGCAGGAAAAGATTTATTCGTAATTTCTGACGAAATTTACAGTGAACTTGCCTTTGAAGAATTTTATTCTTTTGGTTTATTTAAAAATCTAAAAGATCAACTTATTATTATAAATGGATTTTCAAAATCTCATTCTATGACTGGTTGGAGAATAGGTTATACTATTTTCCCACTTGAATATAGAAAAAACTTTTTAAACACAACTCTTTATACATTAAGTTCCCCAATGGCTGTTTCAATACTTGCAGGAGAAGTTGCCATGGAAAAATTTGATGACAGAAGTGAATTTAAAAATGTTTATAAAAAAAGAGCTCTTTATTTATATGAAGAGTTTAAAAAATTAGGACTTGATCCAGTTAAACCTAAAGGAGCTTTCTATATTTTTGTTAATTATTCTAAAATTTCAAAGTTAAAATCTTATGATTTTGCTATTGATTTACTTAAAAAATCAAAGATTGCCCTAGTGCCAGGTGTAGCCTTTGGTGTAGAAAATTATTTTAGAATATCTTCTATCTACGATCTCCCTATCTTAGAAGAAGTAGTTAACAGATTAAAAAAATATATAGAAGAAAACTAAAAAATGCGGTTAATCCGCATTTTTTTCTTTATCTTTTTATTGACTTTTCCTCTTATTTATATTATAATCATTTCAACTAAATTGAAGGAGGATTATTATGAAGCTAAGGAGCCTAAGGAGTATATTAAAATTTAATGTTAATATTAATTTGTATTCCTATGGAAAAATTTCTTAATTTATAATTTTAATTTTGTTTCAATTTTTATTTATTAATTTTGTAATTATAGACATTTATTCTTTTAACTAGGATAATTGTCTTTTTTTTTTATTTATTTTAAGGAGGAACCACTATGAAAAAATTTATAATCTTTATACTGTCTATTATCACTTTTACCTTTTCCTTTGGAAGTTCAAAACTATATATTGGAACAAATGCTGAGTATCCACCATTTGAATATATGGAAAATAATAAAATTTCAGGATTAGACGCTGATATTATAACTGAACTAACAAAGAGAATGGGAGTTGAATACAAATGGTCTAATATGTCCTTTGACGGTTTAATTCCAGCTCTTCAAACTAACAAACTTGACCTTGTTATTGCAGGAATGAGCATCACTCCACAAAGAGCTAAAGCTGTTAACTTTTCAGTGCCTTATCTTTCTTCTGAAGTTGCCTTTATAGGAAGTAAAAGTAATCCTATAAATTCAATTGCTGAATTGGAAGGGAAAACTTTTGGAGCAGAACTTGGTACAACTAAAGAGGCAAGTGCTAAAAAAATTAAAAATTCAAAAGTAATTCCTTTTAATGGTAATACACCTGCCCTTGTAGCTTTAAAAGCTGGGAAAATAGATGCTATGGTAGTTGATAAAAGTGTTGGAGATAACTATGTTTCTCACAATAAAGATCTAATGTTAATTGGAACTTTAGCTGGAGAACCTAAAGCAATAGCTGTTAACAAAAAATATCCAGAACTTCTTGAAAAAGTAAATACTGCTTTAAGCGAAATGTTAAAAGATGGAACTATTTCCAACTTAAGAAAAAAATATGGAGTGTAAAAATGGAAGAAAACTTTAATTTTACAAATTATTTTGTTAATAACCAAATTTGGGAAACATTAAAAAAAGAAATAAAAGATTTTAATAATATTCTAATTGTAACTGGTGAAAAATCATTTAATGCTATTAAAGAAAAATTTTTACCAATACTAGAAAATAAAAATTATACATTAAAAAAATACCTTGGAGAATGTTCTTATGAGCATTCTCAAGACATTATTGATTCAATTTCCACAGAAAATTTTGATCTTGTTATTGCTGCAGGAGGAGGAAAAGCTGTTGATACAGGAAAAATTATAGCTTCTAAAATAAATGTAGAACTCTTTGCCATCCCTACAATAGCCTCAACTTGTGCTAGTACTTCTGCTGTTTCTGTGGTATATAATAACGATCATTCATTTAAAGATTTATATTTTCTTAAAACTCCTCCAAACAAAGTTTTTATAGACTTAGAGACTATAAATAACGCACCTAATCAATATTTATGGGCTGGAATAGGGGACACTTTAGGAAAATACTATGAAGTTAATTTAAAAAAAGAAAATTTAAGTAAAGAAAACTCAAAAATTAATTTTCCAAGTCTAATGGGGATAGAACTTGCTAATAATTGTAAAAACATTATTCTAGATAATTCAAAAATAGCATATTTTGAATCTGAAATAACAGAGGAATTTAAACAAGTTGTTCTTACTATTATAGTTAACACTGGTATGGTTTCTAATTTAGTTGACGAATTTTTCAATGGAGGAATAGCTCATTCAGTTTTTTATGGACTTACAACTTTACCAAGTGTTGAAAAAGATCATCTTCATGGGGAAGTTGTTGCTTTTGGTATTTTAGTTCAACTTTTAATTGAAGAAAAACATGAAGAATATAATCTCCTTTTAGATTTTTATAAAAATTTAAAATTACCTATATCCTTAGAAGAGATTGTACCTTTAGAGGACTTTTTAAAGGAAGAAAATGAAATATTAAAGAATATACTAAATTCTCCAGATATTATTGATTTTGACTTTAATATTAATGAAACAAATTTAAAAAATGCTCTACTTTATAAATAATTTACTAGGAGGTCCGTATGAATAATTTTATTGCAAAGAGATTTAAAAACATGACCCATTCAATGGGTAGTAATACTTTTAATAAAAACTGTAAATATTCACCTATTAATTTGGGAATTGGAGACTTAGATATTACAACTGATAAAATAGTAATAGAAAAAGCTATGAAAGATGCTCTCAATGGACATACACACTACACTGATCCCTATGGTTATCCTGAATTGAGAGAGGAGATTTGTAACTATCATAGAACTAATTTTAACAACTATAATTTTTCAATGGAAAATGTTTTAGTTGTTACTGGAGCTTGCCACGCTATCTATCTTTTAATAAATTCAATTACTAATCCTGGAGATGAAATTGTTGTTCTAGCACCATTTTTCCCAGTATACGCAGATGCTATTTCCCTTGCAAATGGAATTACTAAAGTGGTTGAAACAAAATTTTCAAATAATTTCCAAATTATCAAAGAGGATTTAGAAAAAAGTATTTCATCTAAAACAAAAGCAATTATAGTAAACTCTCCTTCTAACCCAACTGGAGTTTGTTATAATATTGAAAGTCTTAATATTATAAGAGAAATTGCAATAAAATATAATCTTCTTATTATAGCTGATGATGTTTATGATTTTTATACATATAATAATTCTTTTACCCCAATTTATACATTACCAGATATGAAAGAAAGAACTGTGAGCATCTGTAGCTTCTCTAAGGACTTTGCAATGACTGGATGGCGTATAGGTTATGCAATTGGTAGCAAGGATATAATTGACTGTATGAGCTTTATTAATGAAGCTATAATCTATAGTGCTCCAGCTATTTCCCAACGAGGTGCTCTTCATGCTATTAAAGATTTCAAAAGAATAAAAAAAGATATTGTTCCTATTTTTAAAGAAAGAGTTGATTATTCATATAATAGAATAAAAAATATTTCTTATCTAGATTGCTTTAAACCTCAAGGAGGAATATATTTGTTCATAAATATTGAAAAAACTAAAATGACTTCTGATGAATTTTCAAAATTTTTAGTTGAAAATTATGGAATTATGGTTATAAGTGGCAAGACTTTTGGTGGAGAAGGATTCATTAGAATAGCTTGTACTTTGGAAATACCTTTATTAAAAGAAGCTTTTGATCGAATGGAAAACATAAAATTTTAAAAAGAATCTGCCAACTTAAAATTTCTTATAAGTTGGCAGATTTTTATTTGATCACTATTCTATTTTTTTAATTACTATTTAATCTTACTTCCATATAATCCATTTAATATCATTGTTAATGCTCCATCTCCTGTTACGTTACAAGCAGTACCAAAACTATCTTGAAGAGCAAATATTGTTAACATTAATGC